>DFFO01000077.1 GCA_002369255.1 Lachnospiraceae bacterium UBA3774 | reverse complement strand
TTTTGTTCTCCTCTGCACCCGCGATTGGTCTCCTCGGCGCTTTTCAGGGTGCACAGCGAAGCATTTTATTCTCCTCTGCACCCGCGGGCGGCCTGCACCCGACAGCGCACTACCCATCGCAAGCAAAAAGGCGGCCGGTAAAACCAACCGCCAAAACAGATGCATGTTCCATGCTTATTTCTTGCTTTTTTTGCGCGCACTTTGCTCTTATTCCATGCTTATTTCTTGCTTTTTTGCGCGTATCTTGTTCTTATTCCACCGTCACGGATTTGGCAAGATTTTTGGGCTTGTCGATGTCGCACTTGTTCTTTCTTGCTACATAATATGCGAAAAGCTGCAGTGGAATGATCTCGATCACCGGAACGAGAAGTTTGTTTGTAACGGGGACCAGCAAGACGTCGTCCGCCTCGGAAAAGATCCTGCGGTTGTTTTCAAGCGCTACGCCGAGCACCTGTGCGCCTCTTGCTTTTACCTGTTCTATATTTGAAACCGTTTTTTCAAAAAGCTCCTCAAGGCAGCAGAGCGCAACAACAAGCCTGCCCGGTTCTATTAGCGCAATAGTGCCGTGTTTTAGTTCTCCGGCAGCATAAGCCTCCGAGTGGATATAAGATATTTCCTTCAGCTTCAGAGAGCCCTCGAGACAGACTGAATAATCTATATTCCGTCCGATAAAGAACAGCGAGCTCCTGTCGTAATACTTGTCGGCAAGCTTTTTGACGCGGCTGCTTAGATCCAACGCCCTCTGCGCACGCTCGGGAAGACGCATCAGATCGACAAGCAGCGACTTGTATTCTTCTTCGCTGATCCGTCCGAGCTTTTCAGCAGCCCACATCGCAAACATATCCAGCACAGCCACCTGCGTGGTGTAGCCTTTTGTGGTGGCAACGGCGATCTCCGGACCCGCCCACGTATAGATCACGTTGTCGGCAAGCTTTGCTATGGTACTTCCTACCACGTTTACAATCGCGAGCGTGGTAGCGCCGAGTTTTTTGCACTCCTTCATCGAAGCGATAGTATCTGCGGTCTCGCCGGACTGGCTGACTACGATAACAAGCGTTTTTTCGTCTACGAGCGGATGGCGGTAACGAAGCTCGCTCGCAACCTCAGCCTCGACCGGTATGCGGCAAAGCGTTTCTATTACGTTTCTTCCGACGCACCCCGCGTAGTAGGCCGAGCCGCAGGCCGTAATGAGAATACGGTTGAACTTTGTCATATCGATATCAATATCGTCAAAAACGATCCAGCCGTCCTTGATCCTCGGCTCGATGGTAGCTTTGAGCGCGCCGGGCTGTTCCATAATCTCTTTGAGCATAAAGTGCTCATAGCCGTTCTTCTCAGCCGCGGCAATATCCCACGCAACGAATTTTGCGGGTTTTTCCACCGGCTTTCCGGCGTGGTTGTAAATAACGAGCGAGTCGGCAGTCATTTCTACTATCTCGCCGTCATCCAGATCGATCACGTTTTTTGTATGGCTTACGAGCGCGGTAATATCGGAAGCAAAAAAGTTTTCACCCGCGCCAACTCCTATGATCAACGGGCTTGCAACCTTTGCGGCATATATTTTTTCAGGCTCGTCGGCGCAAAGAATTCCGATGGCGTAGGAGCCTTCCAGCCTCGAAAGCGTTTTCATTATCGCCTTCTTTACGTCGCCGTCATAATAATACGCAAGCAGGCAAACTATGACTTCCGTATCGGTCTCGCTCTGGAATTTTACTCCCTTTTGCTCAAACTCGCTTCGCAAAGCGGTGAAGTTTTCGATGATTCCGTTATGAACTACGGCAAACTTCCCGTCCTCCGACATATGCGGATGGGCGTTTATATCGCTTGGAATACCGTGAGTAGCCCACCTGGTATGCCCGATGCCGCAGCTGCCTCTTAGTCTGTCGCATTCATGAACTTTTTTTACAAGTTCCTCGACCTTTCCGATGGTTTTTACCATGTTGATGCCGTCCGCACCGGAAACTGCCACCCCGGCGGAATCATAACCGCGATATTCCAGTCTTTTAAGCCCGTCAAGGAGTACCGGCGCAGCCTCGCCGGAGCCGACAAATCCGATTATTCCACACATAATAACTCTCCTTTTAAAGCAAGTACCGGATGAAAGAACACTTCTGTCATCCGGTAATACTTTCGCACTGTATTTTTAATCAATCGATATCAACTACCCAGCCTTTAGGCGCCTCTATATCGCCTACCTGAATGCCGGTAAGCGTCTTGCGAAGCTGTCCGAGGATCTTGCCATAGCCGTCCTCTTCGATAGTGAAGTTGTACTCTTTGCCATGATCGCTGATCATCTTAACCGGCGAGAGAACAGCCGCGGTTCCGCACATTCCGCATTCTGCGAAATCGGCAAGCTCTTCAAGGCGCACCTGTCTCTCCTCAACCTCGATTCCGAAATAATCCTTGGCTATAGCCACGAGAGATCTGCGCGTAATGGAAGGAAGGATCGAATCAGACTTCGGAACGATTAGCTTTCCATCCTTTGAGACAAAGATGAGATTCGCGCCGCCGGTCTCCTCGATAAAGGTGCGAGTCGCGGGATCCAGATAAACGTTCTCGTCAAAACCGTTCTCATGAGCCTGCATGGTAACGTAAAGGCTCATCGCATAGTTAAGTCCCGCCTTGATATTTCCGGTTCCGTGAGGCGCGGCGCGGTCATAATCACTCACCTGAAGCTTTAAGGCGTTTACGCCGCCGCCGAAATAATATCCCACGGGGCTGCAGTATATTCTGAATTGATATTCGGTAGCCGGAAGAATGGGGATAACGGGGCTGGTTCCTATCATAAACGGGCGGATATACAGCGAACCGCCTTCCTCATAAGAGGGAATATAATCAATATTGGCTTTTACGACCTGCTTTACGGCGTCGATAAACTTGTCCTCAGGAATAACCGGCATTTTAAGCCTGATGCAGGTCTCTTCCATTCTCTTCGCATTAAGGTCGGGGCGGAAGCAAACCGCCTTTCCTTCTTTTGTTTTATATGCTTTCATTCCTTCAAAACAGGTCTGCGCATACTGAAGCACCGAAGCGCTTTCGTTTATTACCACGTTTTCGTCTTCCGACAAAACGCCGTTATCCCAGGCGCCGTCTTTGTAAAGAGTAACATAACGGTAAGGTAATTTCGTGTAACCGAATCCTTTTTTCTTTTCTGCCATATTGATTCTCCTTTTAGTCAAAGTCGGGGACGCTCCCCGAAAAAACAATAAAGTCATTATATATCTTTTGAAAAATATTTCAATAATTTTGTAAACGGCCGCAATAAGCGCCGTTCATAGGGCCGGACTGCAGGCATGACCTGTGGCAGGGTGCCAAATTTAAAAATCCGTGCATAAACATCTTTATTGAGCCGGCACGGCAGAAAATTCTTGCATTATACCCCGAAATCTGCTAATTATTTTCTTGAAAAAAATGATTAAAAAAGGCCGCATTAAACCTACGGCCGTTTTGCAAGGAGATTTTTTATGGAAACAAGACCTTATCTTGATTGGGAAACCGCAAAAAGATTTATGACGGATGTTTTTAAAGCGTACGGTGTGCCTGCAGAGGACGCCGCGATCTGCACCGACGTTCTTCTGGAATCTGACAGAAGAGGCATCGAAAGCCACGGCTGCAACAGATTCAAGCCTATCTATCTCGACAGGATCAAGCTCGGGACATTAAAGCCCGTGACCGAGATCGAAATACTCAAAGAAACACCCACCACGGTCGTCATGGACGCGCATGACGGGATGGGAATGGTCGCCTCTCACAAAATGATGACCATGCTGATAGAAAAAGCCCGCACCTACGGTATTGCCTGCGGAGCGATCAAAAACTCCACTCACTACGGAATAGCCGGATACTGGACCGGCATGGCCGAAAAAGCCGGAATGATCGGCGTCAGCGGAACAAATGCGAGGCCTTCTGTCGCTCCTACGTTTGGCGTAGAGCCCATGATGGGAACCAACCCCCTGACCTGGACCATCCCCACTGACGAGGAGTTTCCTTTTAACTTTGACTGCGCCACTTCCACGATCCAGAACGGAAAGATCGAATTCTATGAGCGCAGCGGCAAGGATACCCCCGCGGGACTCGTAGTAAGCGAAGACGGAAACACCCTGACAGACTCCGGCGAGATCCTCCGTCAGATCCGCGCGGGACACGCGGCGCTGCTGCCCCTTGGCGGTCTCGGAGAACAGACCGGCGGCTATAAAGGCTACGGTTTTACCACTATCGTCGAGATTATGTCCGCCGCTCTTACCGGCAGCCCGTTTATGAAGGCATTAAACGGCAAAGACGAAAACGGAAATCCCGAAATGTATCATCTCGGACATTTCTTTATCGTTATCAACCCCGAATTTTTCATGGGGCTTGATACCTTTAAAAAGACGGCCGGCGACATCTGCCGCGCGCTTCGCGCAAGCAAAAAAGCGCCCGGCGCTAAGCGCATTTATACCGCCGGTGAAAAAGAACACGACGCCTGGATGGACCGCAAAGACAAAGGAGTTCCCGTTGGCGAATCCATTCAGAAGGAATTTGTTCAGTTGAGGAATGAGCTGGGGCTGGATTATAAATTCCCCTGGGAATAACTAAATATACTTTTGCAGCTCTGAAACCGCTGCCAAAACAAGCTCCGAAAAGCTTATCTGATTTGCTCCCACAACGTGTGTATTGCACATGTTGACCGGGAGCAATATTTTTTCGGCGCCGCTGCGTCCAATCGCGGCTGCCATAGTCGGAGTGATCTCTCCGAGAAGCGCGTCCGCAGACAGTATGCCGACAGGCCCGATTATCACGTCAGCCTCCCGGCACGCAACGACCACGGGATTTTCCCCGGTCGCCGCCTCATCTGCCCCTGCCTTTAACATGGCATTTGTGGCAAGAGTATTGGTTCCGACGGCCCGCACGAGACACTCAAGCCCCGCTTCCCGTATCTTTTCTATCATCAGGCAGCCGAGTCTTCCTCCCTGCCCGTCTATTACGATGACTTTTTTCTTCTTTTCCATAGGCGGATTATAACGCATTTTTTCCGGTGGCGCAAGAAACGGAGCCGATTTTTAGACCGGCTCCGTATATATCTTGTTCTGATCCTGCATCAATCGTTTAAAACAAGCTTCGCTTTTTTAAGCGCTATAACTATCAGCGGAATAAGCACTATATGCAGGATGATTCCGGGAATGGCATTTGTAAAGCCGCCCGCCAAAAACATTGCAAAGGAGAACTGCGCTCCCGCGATCTTCGAGAATACAAATCTGGCTGCTCCCCAAACGATCCTGCCTCCGATCATGGACAGGATAAGCGTGCAGTAGATATAACCGGTCTTTTTCGGGAAAAGCTTGTAAAGCAGTCCGCTTAAGAAACCATATGCGGCAAGCTCAAAAGCCATGGCGCAAGCGTCCGGGAAAAGCGCGGGCATTCCGAAGATAGCGGAACGAAGCAGCGGAGAAATGATTCCGACTACCAGACCCCAGGGCCATCCGCACGTAAAACCGCACAAGAAAACAGGAATGTGCATAGGGCTTAAAGCCTTTCCTATCTGAGGTATCTGAGCCGTCAAAAAAGGCAAAACCATAGCAAGCGCGATGCAGACAGCGGAATACACCAATTTGATAATATTTTTATTCATTTTCTTCTTCCTTTCGGATCAGCTCCCCGGCTTTTCTGAAACTGATATCTTCTCTTTTAGCTATCGCGACGACGTCGTCATATTCGTATTTGCTTCTCTTGATTCCGTATCCGCCGCTTTTTTTGACACGAACATCACCATATTTTGTGTGAAGGGTTTCAAGCTCTCTGTCCATTATAAATCTCTCCATTTCGGACACTCTGACCCCGATAGTAGAGGTATGCTTGAAAAGAAGCCTTGCCATGCGATCCTCATCCTCGCGGGAGCATATTACGCATATCATTGTTCCCGGGCGGTTTTTCTTCATACCCGCGGGAACAGTGAAGACCTCTTTTGCCCCGCCCTCAAACAGCCTGTCCATCGCAAAGCCTATTTCTTCGGCCGTCATATCGTCAACGTTGCAGGAAAGCTGCGCTATCCGGTCGGAAACGTCCGATGTATGTCCGAGGAAGGCCCTGACGCAGTTCGCGCGTTCAAAATTCTTCATTCCCATACCGTATCCGATTTTTTCTATCTCCATAACCGGCATCTGTCCGAACCGCGAAACGTAATATTTAAGCAAGGCCGCGCCTGTAGGCGTGCATAGCTCGCCCTCTATATTACCGCCGTAAACAGGCACGCCTTTAAGAAGGAGCGCTGTTGCGGGCGCGGGTACGGGAAGAATTCCATGAGCGCATTTTACGCTTCCGCTCCCGACGTGAACCGCGGAGGCGAAAACAGCATCCGGCGCAAGACGGTCCATTAGCATGCACACTGCGGTTATGTCGGCAATGGCGTCAAGCGTACCTACCTCATGAAAATGGATATCCGAAACCGGAACACCGTGAACCTCGCTTTCGACTGCGGCTAAAAGATTGTATACTCCGAGAATATCTTTTTTTATTTTTTCCGGAATATTCAGCCCCTCAATGATATGCTCCGTCTCAGACAGACCGGAGTGATGATGGACGTGTTCCGGCTCATCCTCTCCCTCGATACTACCGTAAATACGCACAGAAACGTGAGTTCCCTTTATTTTGCATTTTTCGAAAGGCTCAGCCTGATATTCCACGCCGGGGATTCCCACGGCGTTCAGCTCGCCGATAAAGGCCTTTGCGTCAGGAATCAGTTCCAAAAGAGCGCCGCAGAGCATATCTCCGGCGGCGCCCATTCCGCAGTCTATATATAGAGCTTTCATATAATCTCCCGAACAGGCAGCAGACGATTATCAGTCCTTCCTGTTATTATTCTTCAGCGCCGATCTTATCACTTTCTCCGGATCCCTGATAAGCAGATAAACGACCCAGATAACAAGAGCGAGCGCAACGACGGAAAGTCCTAGATATACGTCGTTTAACATATCTTTTGCGGACGGCGTAAAAAACTCCTCGTGAAGCTCGGCATACTCAAAGAAAGCGTCAACAAGCCACATAACGGACGCGCCCCAAAACAGCCAGCACAAAAGCCCCGTCTTCATTTTCCTTGCTTTTTCATTCGAGTACCAAACGGCGGTACATATTACTGCCGCTATTACAGTTATCAGCAAAGTCATGGCTGCAGTTCCTCCTTATCCGGCAATTTTTCCTGACCTCGCCGCGTCA
>DFFO01000012.1 GCA_002369255.1 Lachnospiraceae bacterium UBA3774 | reverse complement strand
TGTTGAAGCGGTGTATCTCGTCGATAAAAAGTATCGTTTTTTTTCCGTTTGCGGCAAGATACTGCTTCGCCTCCGAGACCACTTCTTCCATGTCTTTTTTTCCGGACGAAGTGGCATTTATCTGTTTGAATACCGATTTGGTAGTCTTTGCGATCACGTGGGCGAGAGTGGTCTTTCCTGTGCCGGGAGGTCCGAAAAAAATGACCGAGCTGAGCTTATCAGCACGAATAGCGCGGGAAAGAAGCTTTCCCTCGCCCAAAATGTGCTCTTGCCCTACGACCTGGTCAAGACTGTCAGGCCTTAATCTTAGGCTAAGCGGAGCATTTTTTTCTTTTTCGATTTCAATAGCGTAATCAAACAAGTCCATTTATTTAAAACAACGGATCGGGATATATGCCTTTTTTCTTGCATTCTGCAAATTGTTTAATCACCTCGGGCTTGTCCTGAGAATAAGTCAGTCCGAACCAAGTGTCGTTGCTGGTAAGGACGTCAACCTCAGTTCTGTTTTCTTTAAGCATCTTATCTACGATTTCAGGAAGCAGATATTCCGCTTTTATATCACCCTCGCTGACGTTTGAAAGAAAGCTCTTGAATCCCGTTTTGAGCTCTTCTATGAATTCTTCGCCAAAGCCCCAGAAATTCATGGAAACCTTGTCGTCGTCATTTAATACAACGTCTCCGCCATAAAAACCGGTAATGACCCCGTCAGCGCCCCTGATGATCTCTTTTGTCTCTTCGATCCCGGTCAGTGAGCCGGAGGCATCTGTTTTTACAATACCTCTTGTAACGGCGCCGTTATCGCTGAGTGTGTTTTTAAGGATAAAGCTGACCATGGCGATGTGGTCTTTTTTAAGATCGTTTTTAAGATAATCGTAAATAAGACGATATGCCTCTTTTCCGTAATAATCGTCTGCATTGATTACGGCAAAGGGCGCGTTGATAATATCTCTGATCGCAAGGACGGCATGACCCGTTCCCCACGGTTTTGTGCGTTCCTTCGGAGACGTAAAGCCCTCCGGAAGATCGTCTATGTCCTGAAATGCATACTCGATATCAATATGACCTTCAAGATGATCTCCGACGATCTCTCTGAAATCCGCCTCGATATCCTTTCGAATAATAAAGATAACCTTTTTGAATCCTGCTTCAATAGCGTCAAACACAGAATAATCGATAATCGCCTCGCCGGACGGCCCGACTTTTGCAAGCTGCTTGATGCCTCCGCCGAATCTGCTTCCGATCCCTGCCGCAAGTACTACAAGAACAGGTTCTTTTTTTGTCATATCCTCATTTCTCCTTTATCACTTAGGCAACCGTCAGTTGCCGTTATTTTCAGTGGTTTTTTCTTCCTGCGTTTTTTCTTCGCCGGCTTCGGAAACTTCATTTTCCTTTTCTGTTTGCTCACTCGCCTCAGCATCTTCCGTGCCAAGCTCATCAGTGTCGTCCGCAAACGGGTCTTTGTTAAAAGTATACGATTCCTTTACTGCCTGCTTTCCGAGTTCTTCGAACATCTTGTCAACAGGTCTGATTTGAACCGCCTCGTCCTGAATTTCGGCTTCTTTGGTCTGTGCTGACTCGTCCGCTGAGCAGCCGGTCAAAAAAGCGCAAACAAAAAGAGTACAGGCAAAAAGATATGTTGATTTTTTCATGGCAAAACTCCGATATCAAACGCAAATAACGCCGACATGATACTCGTCCGGTATTTCCGGGCCGTATCTTCGCTTAACAGTTTCATTATAAACTAAAGCGGCCCTTTCGTCCAGCAGATAACTCTCGGACGGGATATCCGACAGGTTGCAGGCAAACTGCCTTTTAGCCTTGTTTTTCATCATTTTGAGGATTCCGGAAGATTTATTAAACCCGAGTATTCTGATAAAATCCGGAGCCTCGGCTTCTTTTTCGATTCTTAAAAGCGCTGAGAAAAGGCATCTTCTTATCCGGCTTTCCGGTATGCTTTTTGCCGAAAGGCTCTTTACCAGTCCGTCAAAATCAAGCGGTCTTATTTTTAGGTCTTTTATGCGAAGCGCCAGATCACGGTCAAAGCCCGCAATATTTTCAAGCTCCTCTTCCTCGGCAACGCTGAGCATATATCCGATCCTTTCGGAAAAATCAGACGCTTTTACACAATAATTGATGCAGTCAAGACTTTTTTTCGGCAGGAGCAGATCAAGACCGTCACGATCTCCGGCTTCGAGCGCGGCCCTGATGTCGGAGGCGCTTTTCAGATACCCGCCGTCGTTTCTTTTTACCGTATGCGTTTTTATGGGGCTGTTGGTTTTAAGGATCGCTTTTTCATATTCGACGGCCAATATGTTGTTTGGACTGCTTAACAGCTCAAAAGAGCCTTTGATGATTTTTTCTGCCGCGAAAGCCCTTGCCGCAGGAAACCGGATGCCCTCCGAAAGAAAGCCTTTCAGCGCATTTTTAAACTCTGCCGGTTCTTCAACAAACAGATAGGCGATCTGCCTGATCAGCGCAAGGCCTTCTTCTCCCGCCTCGCTTCCATATATGATATCGGTGACAACGCCAAGATCGTCAAGGACTTTTACTGCCCCGCGGGCAAATCCTTCAGCACTTGAAAGAGCATAAACTACGGGAAGCTCTGCGACCGCATCGACTCCGCACAGCAGTGCCGCCCTTGTTCTGGAATACTTGTCAACAATCGCGGGAAGCCCTCTTTGAACAAAGTTTCCGCTCATTACAGCTACCGCATGATCCGCGCTGCAAAGCTCCTTTGCTCGCTGCAGATGATAAAGATGTCCGTTATGAAAAGGATTGTATTCAGTAATAAGCCCGACTGTTTTCATTTTATACCAAAATAAAGCAGTCAGGATTTTTCCGACTGCTTAGATCAAGTGCTTTATCCGATCTGTGACTCAATGACGGCATACGCTTTCTCGACAGCGTCCTTTATTCCGGCAGGATTCTTTCCTCCCGCCTGCGCCATATTCGGCCTTCCTCCGCCGCCTCCGCCTACAAGAGGCGCGATCTCTTTTATGAGATTTCCCGCATGAACACCCGCATTTAAAGCCTCCTGCGTGGCAGTAGCCATGAGATTGACTTTTCCGTCTTTTTCGGAAGCGATAAGCACATCGCCTTCGCCTATCTTTTGTTTTAACTCGTCACCGAAATTGCGAAGCTCGTTCATATCGGCCTGAGATATAACTGCCGAAACAAACTTGACCCCTTTTATTTCCTTTACGCAGTCAGGAACGTTTCCGAGCTCTTCTTTTGCTTTTTCATTTTTAAGCTTTTCGTTTTCGGCAGTAAGCGTCCTTACCTGTGCAAGAAGCGAGGATATCCTTCCTTCGAGCGCGTCGGGCGTGGTCTTTGCTATAGCCGCAAGAGAATTGAGTTGCTTTTCCAGTCTGTCATAATATGAAAACAGTCCGGAAGAAGTAAGCGCTTCTATCCTTCTGACTCCGGCAGAAACACCGGACTCGGAAATGATCTTGAATGCTGCTATTGCGCCGGTATTGGAAACGTGCGTGCCGCCGCAAAGCTCTTTCGAAAAATCACCCATAGATACCACTCTGACTCTGTCGCCGTATTTCTCGCCAAACAGTGCCA
>DFFO01000030.1:7183-7371 GCA_002369255.1 Lachnospiraceae bacterium UBA3774 | reverse complement strand
CTCTACCGACTGAGCTACAGCAGCGTGACAGCGTGAATATAATAGTACAATTTGCATTTCTTGTCAATCATTTTTGCAGCAATCTTCCATTGCTGTTTATCACGCGAGACGGGATAGTGGCATTTTAAGTAAAACTCTTCGTTTTGCCACCTTTTCTCGTCGTCCGATAGTGGCATTTTAGGCAAAAT
>DFFO01000030.1:0-7057 GCA_002369255.1 Lachnospiraceae bacterium UBA3774 | reverse complement strand
TTTGCCGGCCGATAGTGGCATTTTAACTAAAACCCTTCGTTTTGCCATCTTTTCTCGCCGGCCGATAGTGGCATTTTAAGTAAAACTCTTTGTTTTGCCACCTTTTCTCGTCGGCCGATAGTGGCATTTTAAGTAAAACTCTTTGTTTTGCCACCTTTGCGCAAGCCGGGGATGCGTCAGCCCGGAGCTAACGTATTTACAAAAACAGGGCGAACCGTTTTTGGGTTCGCCCTACTATAATATCAAACTAACTTCGGGGTCAGCGCAATCCGCTCGCCGATTATGGGGTCAGCGCAATTTGCTCGCTGACTTTGGGGTCATTTTACCCCGGACTATCGCTTTGTGATTACTGCATCTGGCACTGAACTGCTGTGATAGCTACAACACCTACGATGTCATCTGAAGAGCATCCGCGGCTCAGATCGTTTACCGGCGCGGCGATACCCTGCGTCATGGGGCCGTAGGCTTCTGCCTTGGCAAGTCTCTGAACCAGCTTGTAGCCGATATTTCCCGCGTCAAGGTTCGGGAATATAAGAACATTTGCCTTTCCCGCGACTTCACTGCCGGGAGCTTTTGAAGCGCCTACAGAAGGAACGATTGCCGCATCAAGCTGCAACTCGCCGTCGCATACCATGTCGGGGAACTGCTCATGTGCAGCCTCTACTGCGGCAGTGACTTTATCTACAAGAGCATGCTTGGCACTTCCCTTTGAAGAATGGCTAAGAAATGCCACTCTGGGCTGCTCTCCTACAAGAGCTTTGAATGAATCTGCGGAAGCTGCGGCGATGGAGGCCAGCTCGTCAGAACTCGGATCCTGAACAAGACCGCAGTCTGCGAATACGAATGTCCCGTTTTGTCCATATTCACAATCCGGAACTACCATAATGAAAAATGCAGAAACAAGCTTTGTGCCGGGCTTGGTCTTGAGAACCTGAAGGCAGGGACGAAGTGTGTTCGCGGTGGAATGGCAGGCACCGGATACAAGTCCGTCAGCGTCTCCCATTTTAACCATCATTACACCATAATAAGTATAGTCGTTAAGAAGAATGTCTCTTGCCTGCTCGGGCGTCATACCCTTTGCGCTGCGAAGCTCGACAAGCTTGTCAATATAGCCTTGTGTTCTGGGATCGGTCGTGGGATCGACGATAGTAACTCCGGTAAGGTCATAGCCTGCCGCATGCTCTTTTAAATCTTTTTCGGTAGCAATCATAATAAGATCCGCAAAGCCTTCCTTCATGATCTTGACGGCTGCCTCATAAGTGCGCGCGTCCATTGACTCGGGAAGAATGATAGTTTTTTTGTCAGCCTTTGCTCTGGCTTTGATTTCATCTATAAAGCTCATAAAAATCTCCTTTCGCGTATCGCGTTTTTACCACTAATAGAGTTTACTCGTTTAAACCTTCAAAATCAAGGATTTTGTTCCCTTTCCGGTTTACATTTTTTCAGGCTTTTGATGAGTGTCTGACACTTCGGCAAAAAACGATCTCATGCGCTCCAGATCTTCTTTATCAAGCGCACAGTTTCCGAAAACGGCTCTTTCATACAATTCGTAAGCTTCAAGGTAGCGCTCTTCTCCGACCAAGTCTTTAAGATCTTTTCTCTGGCCAAACACGTTCACCGCATAAGCAAACATATTTCTTACGGCAAGATTGATATCCGGTCCCGAAAAGGTTGCGAAAACGCGTTTTTTGTAATTGTGCTTTTTTATTAGCTTAACTGCCGCAAAAAAAAGCAGCGCGATCAGCACGGCAGCCGCGATTATAATAAATATCAAAAAATGCCCCGCAAAAAAGCTTCCCTCATCCCGGATGTCTTCGCGATTTTGAGCGCCTTTTTCCGCGTCAAAAAGCCGGTCTTGGCTCTCGGTGACGCTGCCGAGCTCTTTTGCCTTTTCCATCACGTTCAGATAACCGGGCGTTACCTCAAAAGGGATCCATCCCACAGCGTCCTGATAGAACTCAACCCACGCGTGAGCGTCCTTTTCATTAACATACACCGTGCCGTTTGAGTCTGATACAGCCTTTGGAGTAATCAGGTATCCTTCGACATATCTTGCCGGAATGCCGTAATACCTAAGCATCATCACCGCGGCGCTCGCAAAGTGCACGCTGTAGCCGCTTTGTCCTTCCGAAAGAAACGCCTCGATAAAGCCTGTTTCCGCCGTAGTTTTTGCCGGCGTCTCGCTATAAGCATACTTTCCTGTCAGATTTTGCAGGATGGCCCTCTTTGCGGCGCCGTAGTCCTCGTGAGCTCCGTCAAAGCTTCCCTCCGGGAGCATTTTTTCAAGCATACTGCGCAGATTTTCCGGAATATCAAGATATGCGTCGTATACGTAATTATTATATCTTGCCTCGTCATTCAGATATGCGAAGACTCTTTCGCCTGCGCCGGCAATATTGCCGCTCGTGCTTTCATTGAAAAACGCGGCGATGTCGGTATATTTTTTGACAAGGTTTTCGGTGGCCTTAAGCGAGTATTCTTCAGAGCCGAAAAAGCCCTGCGAAGTCAACGCTTCGTCCCCTATCTTCCCGCTGTCAAATAATAGGCTGTCTGTCCCGTCAGTTTTTACCTCATACGGAGCATAAATATATTCGGAAGAGGCGGCGATGTTTTTTACATACAATTCATTTTCTTCAGCAGTAAATCCGGATTCTTCCGCCGCCGCAGTCATCCCGCCCGCAGACAGCTGAGACTGTCCGTAAAAACCGTTTTTATGAAGCAGGTAAAACGCGTCCGCATATTCATATTTTTTTCCGGAATCGATCTTTTCCCAGGAACGCCCGGTATAGGTCTCTCCGACAAACCCCCTTAAGTAATATGACTGAGGGTTTTTCATTCTGACCTCAAGCACGGTTTTATCTTCCGGTGCAAAAGCTCCGACGTCTGTAAGATCGCCGTCCGTCAGCGCGCCCTTTCCGTACCTTATTCTATCCGAAGCTTCTTTTAAAAAACCGCTTACCCGCGCGAGCGCGTCTGATCTTTCGCCTCCTGCCGCAAATCCGAAAATCATACAGACAACACAAATACTGACCGCGGCAAGCAGCCTCTTTACCGAAAAATGCCGCTTTCTTCCTCTGCCCGTCCTTATGGTATAAAAAAGTCCCGCAGCGCCGCAAATCAGCGGAAATACAAAACCGCCCGGAGACCTGCCCGTTATGGCTGATATCGGCAGTATAACAAAAGCGCTCATCAGGCCCGTAGCATAAATATCATATGCGGCACAAACAACATTTCCAAACAGGAACGCGATAAATATTACAAGGCCGAAAAATCCGCTTTCAGCACCGTCAAGCCTGACTGTGATCACGCCGAGATTGCGACCCGCCATGTCTGAAAACAGATTGAAAATTCCTGCCGCGCTCATTTTTAAAAAACCGGCCATGTCTGTCCCTGTCATAGCGCAAAGAGCAGGCACAAAAAAGATCCCCGTCATCAGACCATATATGATTTTGACCGTTTTTCCTTTGTTCAAACCAAGTCTCACCTTAAAAACGCTTCATTTTAGATAGAAATATGTTCCGCGGCCGCCAAAGCCTCAGTTTCATCCGACACCCCGATAACTGTCGTCGTTTTTCCGGTTTGGATGACCCCGTCTTCTCCGCCCGCGGCTACAATGAGCACGCGCGCATATCCGCACTCAGCTGCCGCAGCCTCCGCGTCTGACTGCTCGCATTCTTCCGTTTCAAAAATCTGTAAAAGCGCCGCGGAAAGTTCTTCTTCACGCGTTATATCAAAAGCCTGTATCGTTCTTCCGCTCTCCCGCATTGTTCCTATCGCAAAGCCCGTTTTCGAATCGCAGAGACTTTGCGCTGCCGAAAGGACAATATCTGCCGCAGCTGATATGGAAGATTTCCCTGCCCCGCTGATAACGCACAGCAGCACGAGCACCGAGCGCTGAACTGGCATGCTTCCTGTCCTTACCACAGTATTATCATACTTGCTGCTGAGCTTCCATGAAATGCCGCGGATATCATCGCCCGGCGCATAGTCCTTATATTCAAACACTTCGCTAAGGTCGGGGCCTCTTAGTCCGCTAAAATACTCCTCATAATCTATCCTTTCGCTTATTCCGTCTCTTATTTCGGTCCTGCACGGATAAAGCTCCGGAAGAACAAGCATTTTTTTCGTTCTCACAAACGAGCCGTTCAGGGTCTTGCATGTAATCCCGAAAAAGTCATACAGCCGCACCGAGGCGACTGAAGCAGCGACGGTTCCGGGGTTTTCCCACACAAAAGAAACTTCTCCTTTTGCCGTTTCCCCTTCGCAAAGCTCAGCAATAAAGCTTCGCTGTTTTTCTTCTCCCGTCAAAAGATTGTTTTCTTTTATCAGCAGGTCAATGCGGCGGTAATATCTTTTTTTTCTGTTTACGAGCAGCACTCTTACGGAGCTGCCTTCCTCTTTTTTCGCAACGGCGGGCACATTAAGCTCAACACTCAGATCATCACAAGAAACACGGTTTTTAACGGCTGCAAGGATTTCGCACAGCAAAAAAACTCCGGCTGCCGTCAGCCAGACGGGCTGCAACGAAAAAGCGGCAGTAATAAGAAGCGCCGCCTCACATATTATAAAAAAAAGCGCAAAAACCGTCATTTATCCCTATGCCTCTACGGTGATCTTCGGAAAAGGAACCGACCTGACTATTTCAGAAGCGATATCCTCGCGCGAAACTCCCGATATCCTCGCCTTTCTGTCGGGAATGATCCTGTGGGCGCAGACTGAAGAAAAGACCTCACATATGTCTTCAGGCGTAACAAATGTCCTTTCACTCACATAGGCCTGCGCCTTTGCATACGCGCAAAGCGCAAGCGCACCGCGGGGGCTTATTCCGAGTTCGACCTGTCCGTGCCGCCTCGACGCCTCCGCAAGGGCCGTAACGTATTCATATACGGGCTTTGAAATAAACACTTCCGACACCTCGTTTGAAAGTCCGATCAGCTCCTGCTTTGAGATTACGCACTCTACCTTATCAAGCGGATTTTCGCTGTGTCTGTTCATCAGCATATCGACATGGCTTTCAAACGAAGGATATCCCATGGAAAGCTTTATCATAAAACGGTCAAGCTGTGACGGCGGCAAAAGCTGCGTACCCGCCGAGCCTACCGGATTTTGCGTCGCAAGAACAGTAAAGGGCTCCGGCAGCCTGTGCGTTACCGAGTCCACGGTTACCTGTTTTTCCTCCATGACCTCAAGCAGCGCACCCTGCGTTTTGCTCGAAGTCCTGTTTATCTCATCCGCAAGAAGGAGGTTTGTCATTACAGGTCCCGGCTGATATTTAAAGCTTCCGCTTTCTTTGTCGTAAACGGAAAAACCCGTTACGTCCGAGGGCAGGGTGTCAGAATTGAATTGAATTCTTTTGCAGTCCAGTCCGAGCGCTCTGCCAAAGCTCAGCGCGAGCGTCGTCTTGCCCACTCCCGGCACGTCCTCAAGAAGAACGTGTCCTCTTGCGAGTATAGCCATAAATACCTTTTTCACCGTCTCGTCCTTGCCGACTATTACTTTTTTTACTTCGTCAAGAATTTTTTCCGTTCTCTTTTCCATATCAACTCCCCGTCAATAAATTGTGCTGTAATTTTTCCCTTCAAGCGACGCGCCTATATCGCGTCCGTAAGCAAGCGTAAACCTGATCTTTACCTCGTCGCCGTCTTTAAAGCTGACATCCGACAGCGTATATCCGGTAAAAGAGCCGTTTATACAATGCGTCCAGCCGGATCCCTGACAAAAATCAAACTCGCCGAGGCTGTCCGCGTATCTCTGGCTTTTCCATTCCAATCCGTCCGCGTTTATTTCATCCACAAGCGGCTGCGGTATCTCATAGCCTTTTGTTATACCGCCGTTATATATCCTGGATATATAAAAACTGTCCTTCACCGTTCCCAGATGCCGTATCTCCAGACCCTGCTCGTCAATAAAACGCATAAAAGTCTCCGCGCCGGTCTCTCCCTGAAGCACGGCGAATTTTACGGGAGCGACCACATAGCCCAGTCCCAGGACTTTCGCGTCGATACTGATCGTGACTTTTCCGATCTCCTCTCCGTCCGAAACCGCCTCGCATTCAAGTTCGTAAGCGAACCTCGCGCTGCGTCCGTCCCTGTCGGTCACTATTATCTCAAGGCTGTTTTTTCCCGCGGCAAGCAGCAGCTGATAATTTGTATATTCAGAGCTCCAGTTGTATGCCGTTTCTTTGCCGTTTAGCTTTACGTCGATCCCGTCATAATAAATACGATTGCCGAGATAATCCACCGGATCAACGTCAAGCGTAAAAAGATCGCCGCGTATCTTCTGCCCGTCCGCGACGTTTATATAACGCATCCTCGGCGCGGTTTCCTGCGTCGTTTCAGGAACGTATCTTATGATAAACGTCTGCGTGAGCGTGATCGGAAGATCGTCTTTTGTATCCGTGAGCTTTAGCCGCACCGTATTATTTCCGGGCTTTAAAAGCGCTTCAAACTGTCCTTCGGAGCCTTTGACGGTCTTTCCGTTGACTGATGCGGTAAGCCTCGCAAAAGGGCTGCCGTTTTTTATGCCGGCGGTAAATGACAGCTTTTCTTCATTTACCTGTCCGTTTTTAAGGTTTGTAACTATTTCGGGAGCTGCTTTTTTGCCGTCTCCGTCTTCTTCTATGGCAGTCTTGTCTTCTGCTTCGCCGGCTGGCGCGGCGCCTTCGTTTTCATCCGGCGCTGCCTCGCGGTTTGTTCCTCCCGCTTTGTCTTCGTTTTTTTCCGGGCCCGTTTCGTTTTGGTTTTCAATCCGGGTTTCAGTTTCCCGGTCTTTTGGCATTTCCGGTTTTTCAGTGTTATTTATTACAATATCCACCGCCCCCATGCCTTCATCGCCGTCCGACAAAAGCATGCGCGAAACCGGTGACGGCGTTTCTCCCTTTTCAGGCTCCGCACGTCCCATACCATGCAGCAGCGCGGCTCCGATTAGTATGACCGCCGCCCAGAAAACCGCAAGTATTATATTTTTATGCTTCTTTATAAAAACCTTCAAAGAAAACCTCTTATATTACGGTTCCGTTTTTGATTCTGTATATCTCGCCGTCTATGGTCACGGTTCC
>DFFO01000084.1:22671-53593 GCA_002369255.1 Lachnospiraceae bacterium UBA3774 | reverse complement strand
AAATCTTAAAGGCGGCACTATCAGCGGCAACTACTCCTTTGGCAGCGGCGGCGGAGTCAGACTGATGGGCGCGACCCTCAATATCAGAGGCGGCAACATTACCGGCAACACCGCAAGAATAAACGGCGGCGGTATCAGAGCTGCAAAAACCACAGACAAGGCGACCGGACAGACCTTCAACTCTACGATCAAAATGTCAAGCGGACGCATCTCCGGCAACAAAGCCAAAAACGGCGGCGGTGTGCTTCTTGAAGCAAAAGGCACTACCATGACGCTTTCAGGCGGCAGCATTACCGGAAATATTTCGGACGGCGGAAGCGGCGGCGGAATATATGTCAGCACGGACACGAAGCTTACTATGACCGGCGGCACCATCAGCAAAAATGAAGCCAAGACCGGAAGCGGCGGCGGAATGTGCATTCTGCGTACAGGCGTTGCGACGTTGTCTGGCGGCACAATTACCGAAAACAGTGCCAAAGTCAGCGGCGGCGGTATCAGGGTACTTGGAGCGACGCTCTATCTTAAAGGCGTATCTGTTACAAAGAATACTGCCGAGGAAAACGGCGGCGGTATCAGAGCAAGCGCCAATACCAATACCAAGACCGGAGAAAAGTGGAGCGGGCACGTTTACATGAGCGGCGGTCGTGTATCCGAAAACACAGCTATTCACGGCGGCGGTCTCATATTTGAACACGAAGGAACCACCTTCGAATTCTCGGGCGGCACGATATCCGAAAATGCGGTTACCACAGGCGGCGGCGGTCTGTATATGAGTACGGGCACCTACCTTAAGATGACCGGCGGTATCATAGAGAAAAACACTTCCGAAAAGACCGGCGCGGGCGTCTACATGCTTCGCAGCTCGGGAGACATTACCGGAGGCGAGATCAGATACAACGCGTCCACCAAGAGCGGCGGCGGCATTCTCTTCACGACCCGCTATGACCGCATGGACATTGACAAGTACAACATGAGCAATGTGCAGATTTACGGAAATACTGCGACTTCCGGCGGCGGTGTAGTCGTACAGGGAAGAGCAACGCTTAATTCCGAAAATCTTCATATATACGAAAACACAGCTTCGTTTGACGGCGGCGGATTCTACCTGAGCGCGAACAGCTACTGGAACGACAAAGGCTCGCTCGTCGAAAAGAATACTGCCAGAGACGGCGGCGGCGGTCTTGTCAGCAGACCCGCATGGCTCACGCTAAAAGGTACCGTAATAGACAACAATACCGCAAGCAGACGCGGCGGCGGTCTCTACTCTACCGGAAGCATGGACCTTAACGGCTGTACCATTACAAACAATACCGCGACGGAGATTGGCGGCGGCGTATGCGCATATAAAGCATATTACAACATAGGCGCGCATGTTGTCTTCATGAAGCCGTACTTCAGAACCAACGGCAATACGGTAGAAAACAACAAGGCCGGCGAAAACGGCGGCGGGTTCTTCATCAATTCCGGTATATTCTCCGAACTAAACGGCGACGTTATCAGAAACAATGAGTCAGGCCTTGAGGGCGGCGGCATATGGATGGTAACAAACGTTGACATGAAGGATCTCACCGTTACGGAAAACAAATCCGGCGGAAACGGAGCGGCATTCTACATTGCTTCTTCCGATTACGATGATCACTCATATATAAAGGGCATCATCAGAATGTCCGGAAACATGAAAGTCTTCGGCAATACAGGAAAAGACATGTACCTGGCCGAGAAAGCAGTTATGCTGGTCGGCGAGGAAGGAATGGGTCCTGATTCGAGAGTAGAAATCGAGATTTCCGACGGCGTTCTGACAAACAAGGTATACGGTGAATACAATTACGAAGGCGGAGACCTTGTCTATACCATCACCGCCGGCGACAGATCCCTCACGGATCCCGAGTTTGTAACGGTTACTCAGAAGATAGAGGACGAGACAGAAGACTCGGATGGAAACGGCGCCGGCATAGTTCTTCCCATAGTCGGAGCAGGAATTGCGATCCTTGCGATAGTCGGAGGCATTCTTCTGATAATCGGAAAGAAAAAGAAAAAAGGTGAGGACGAGGAACAAAAATAATTCAGGAGGAAATACAAAGATGAAAAGATTTTTAGCATTATTATTAGCAATGATACTTGTTTTCTCCTGCGCGTGTTCAGGAGACGGCCAGCCGGGCTCTGAGGGAGATAGCGCGTCCGGCGAGTCGAAGGAAGCCTTCGACCCCAACGCCATTATCGATTCGATAGATGAGACTACTCCTGCCGGCGGCGTTTATCAGGTACACTCAAAAGTCGGTATCGAACAGATGGCTCTTCATCCGGAAGCCAGGTTCAACGTGCTTCGTAACATCGACCTTGAAGGGGCTGAGTTAAAGCCTATAGAAAACTTCACCGGAACCATTGACGGAGCAAGCTACACGATATCAAACTTTACCATATCGGAGCCTGACGCAAACGGAAACCAGGGCTTTATAGGAACCAACAAAGGCACGATAAAAAACGTGGTCTTTGACAACGTCACCATCGTAACGACCGAAAACACAAAGAACGTCGGCGTGTTTGCCGGAAATAATGAATCGTCGGTATCCCGCTGCACCGCAACGGGAACCATTACCGCCGACAAGCTGGCTTCAGGCGCAGCCGTGGGAGCTATCGTAGGCTTAAACAAAAAAGGCGTTACAAACAACATCTCAAACGTTGATATTACCGTAGGCGCCGCTTCGTCTGCGACTGTCGGCGGAATCGCAGGCGTTTCCGAAGGCGGAAGCATAACGAACGACGATCACAACGGCATCATTAAAGTTACCGACGCAAACGGCAAGACGGCAGGCCTTATGGTCGGAGCCGCAACCGGAACCGAAGTCAAATCCTGCGCTTTTGTAGGCGCTGAAAACACCGTGGGAGGAAAGCTGTTTACCGATCTTGTCGGATCAAACACCAACTCCCAGGTAACCAAATGTCTTACCCGCGATAACGGCAGAGAGCCGCTTCCGGAAAAGATCCAGAAGGTCAGGGACAGAGTCGTTGACGAGATGTATGCTATGGGCAGCGTCGTATGGCACGTAAAAGAAAAACTCTACCATGACTGCACGTGTTCGTTGACCGCCTGCCACGGAATCTTTTATCCGGAATACACATATGTAGGCATCCCTTACGGACATAAAGGATCGTCTCTGAACCGTTTTTATGAAATGGTGGACGAAGACAACGTGATCATAGACTGGGCATACGACCAGGAATCCATGGACAGCTACGACTGCTATATGCAAAGCGACTGCTCTTCTTCGGTATTTATGGCATGGTGTACGGTCAGCAATTCCATAGACTTTCACCGCGTATCCGGTCAGTGCCCCGCAATGAATCTCGGATGCGTTGCCGTAGGCGACTTCAAGCAGGAAGGAATGCTCTACACCGACAAAGACGTTTCAGCTGATTTTATAGGCGACGTGGTTGACGAGAATACGCTTCTTGAATGCTATGCGCAGATGAGAAAAGGCGACGCTTACTGGTACAAGATCGCTGCGGGCGGCCATACCAGAATGGCTGCGGAAGACCCGATAGTAGTTCGCGATCAGGACGGAAAGATCGACGCCCAGTACAGCTATCTGATCTGCCACGAGCAGGGATCCACGCATCAGGAAGAGGACGTTTACTCCAGCTGGAGAACCAATTACAAATATACGTTTGCTTCGCTGCTTTCTATCGGAGCGTTCCCTGTTACCTGCGAAGAACTTCTTACCGGTGAAATGGAACCTGCCGAGGCTCACCTTGAGGGAGGCAGAGACGACAAATTCGGTCTTGTTACCGGCAAAGTAAAGTCAAACTACTACCTTGACTGCGTAAACATGACCATCAAAAACTCCGACGGAGACGTAGTCTTTGACAAAAACATCTACCCTGCGCTCGGAAGAGTGCATGACGGCTCTGACGGCGGCGGAGGTGCGGATACCGTTATCCGCGGTTACGTTGACGAGCTTGATATGGGCGCGTTTGCAATTCCTCTTCAGGATCTCGGAATGGAAATCGGCGGAAGTTACGACTGCACTATCACTGCAAGACTTGCAACTGATGATACTTTTGTGGTAAAAGAGTTTACGTTTACAAACGGAACCAAGACGGCGTCCAAATAAAATAAAAAACAAGGCAAAAGCTTCCCCGGCAAGGGGAAGCTGTCTGCCTGAAACGGATTGATAGGAAAAAACATGTCAAATCCTTGGTTATATGTATTGATATTTGTTCTGGTGATAACAGGCGGATCGATATTGCTTGCAGCGATATACGGCCTGTTTATTGCCGCAATAGGGAGCAGGTTTTCAGCGAAAACGTTAAATAAATACTGCGGGCAGATAAGAGACGTTCTGCCGGGGAAAAACTGCAAAGAGTGCGGTTTTGATAATTGCAGTGAGTGCGCTGAGGCACTGCTTAGGGCGGAGGTTGATGACAGCGTCTGCCACCACGTCTCGCAGGACGATCAGAAAAAAATCGCGGAGATCAGGGAATCGCTTCAAAAGATCATGACGGATCCCACTCCCGTTAAAAAAAAGAAAAAGAGTTTTTGGAACAGAAAAAGATGATTATTTGAGGAAGTTCAAATGCTTGAAAAAATACTTTCCGGAGTTTCAAAAAACAAAAAGCTGATAAGCGACGCTTTCGACTATTTGTGGGCAAATCCCGAGGTCGGATACAAAGAATGGAAAGCTGACGCGTATCTGAAAGAAAAATACAAAAAGCTCGGATATGAGCTGACGGAAGCGGGGAATATTCCCGGCTTTACCGCTCTTATCGATACCGGAAGGCCCGGCCCTACGGTGGTGGTATTCGGTGAAATGGACGCGCTTTTTTGCTCGGCTCATCCTATGGCGGATCCTGATACCGGAGCGGCGCATGCCTGTGGACATTGCGCCCAGTCAGCTTCGCTTCTTGGCATAGCCGCCGCGCTGAAAGAACCGGGTGCGCTCGATGATATGAGCGGCCGGATACTTCTTGCAGCTGTTCCCGCAGAAGAGCTGATAGATACGGAGTTTCGCAAAGACCTTGCCGAAAAAGGAATCATAAAGTATTTCGGCGGAAAGCAGGAATTTATTTACAGAGGACTGCTTGATAAAGCGGATATGGCTATCATGATCCACAGCAGTGCGGGGATAGGAAAAGACGCCGGAAAAATCACAAAAGGCTCCAATGGTTTTATGCTGAAAAACGTCGTCTTCCACGGAGTCGCGGCACATGCGGGCGGAGCTCCGCACAAAGGCAAAAACGCATTTTATGCTGCTAACAATGCCATTTCCGCGATCAATGCCTTAAGAGAGACCTTCCGCGATGACGATCATATCAGAGTCCACGGAATAATAACCTCCGGTGGCGATTCGGTAAATGCCATACCCGACAGAGTTTCTCTTGAATATTATGTAAGAGGCGCGACAAAAGACGCTATTGTAGATGCAAACAGGAAAATAAACAGAGCTCTTGCCGGAGCTGCCGTTTCGATGGGATGTACTGTTACCATAGAAGACAGACAGGGATATCTTCCCAGAGTGTATGATCCGGAAATGATGCTCGTTGCAAAAGAAGCCATGGAGCTGACGCTCGGGGAAACCCGCTATATGCCGGAAAACTGGGGCGCAGGCTGCTCGGACTTCGGAGATATTACGGCTCTCATGCCCGGCGTTCATCCGTTTATCGGCGGATCCCACGGCGCGGCGCATGGAAAAGATTTCGGATTTGAGGAACCCGCCGACGTCTGCGAAAATTCCTCAAAAGCCCAGCTTGCAATGCTTTGGCTGCTGCTTAAAGACGGCGCCGCAAGAGCAAAGCACATAACCGAAAACTTCAAGCCTTCATTTGAAAGCAAAGAAGATTATCTGAAGTTTTTGGATGATAACACTGAGATCAAGGAAGCGGTCACCTATAATGATGACGGAAGCGCTCTTGTGAAATAAGGAGGAAAAATGGGAAAGTACGTACTTAAACGTGTGATTCTTCTCGTTCCCACGCTGCTCATTATTCTTATCGCTGTTTTCTCCCTTATGCGTATGGTTCCGGGCTCGCCCGTACTTGCGCTTTTGGAGGGCGAAGAAGACGTAACGCAGCAGCGCATATGGGAAGTGGAAGAAGAAATGGGATTTCACGATCCTATTGTCGTTCAGTTCGGACGTTACATGAAAGGTATTATATCGGGCGACTGGGGGACGTCGTATTTCAATGATCAGCCTGTTTTCTCAAACATGACGGCTGTTTGGGAGCCTACGCTGCTGATAACGGCGTATGCAACGATCATTACGGTAGTCATAGCTATTCCGGTGGGAATATTCTGCGCGACTCATCGTAACTCGGTGCTGGATTATATTATCAGTACACTTTCAACCATAACGATGGTCATCCCGGGATTTATTATGGGCCTGCTGCTTTGCTACTTCTTCGGCTTCAAGCTCGGATGGTTCCCGGCTATCGGCTACACTTATATTTCCGAGGGCGGACTCGGAAAAGCCCTTTGGAGCGTTACGCTGCCCAGCTTTGCGCTCGGACTTCATCACGTAGCCTCGCTGGCAAGATACACCCGCTCGTCAATGCTTGACGTTCTCGGACAGGATTATATCCGGACTGCCAGAGCCAAAGGACTTTCGCTTAGAAAAGTTTATTACAAGCACGCGCTGAAAAACACCCTGTCTATAGTGGCTACTACCATAGCGGGCTCTATCGCGGGAATGCTCGGCGGCGCTGCCGTTACCGAAAAGGTTTTCAATATCCGAGGCATGGGAACGCTGGCTGTTGACTCTCTCAGCCGCCGTGACTACAGTCAGGAGCAGGCGATAGTTCTTTTCATGGCATTTATTTTCCTTGCCATTGACCTGCTTATGGATATAATGTATAAAGCGCTTGATCCGCGCATCGAATACGAATAAAGAGGAGGAAGATCATGAACGAACAAAGAAAACACATGAAGTTCAGCGTTTTCCTTCGCAAAAACGGAAGGATCATAATCGGCGGAACTATCATCGGAATCATTATCCTTTGCTCGATTTTTGCTCCGCTGCTTACGAGCTGGGATCCGGAGGAAGTAAGCATTGCTGCGCAGAAGCAGCCGCCTTCGGCAGAACATATTATGGGAACGGACTACCTTGGAAGAGATATCTGGTCGAGAGTTCTTTACGGATCGCGCACCACTCTTTTAGTGTCCATCGGCTCGGAGGTTTTCCTTATCATTGTGGGAACCATACTCGGCCTTGTTTGCGGATATTATAAGAAAATAGAAAAAATACTGATGAGAATACTGGACGCCTTTGCTACGGTGCCAAACCTGCTGCTGTGCCTGCTCATGATAAGCGTCTTCGGAGCCGGAGTTCCGCAGATGATCATAGCGCTGGCGATTCACGGAATTCCGGGACTGGCCCGTATGGTCAGAAACCAGGTTCTCTCTCTTCGTGAAAAAGAGTATATAGAGAGTGAATATGCGATGGGTGCAAGCGATATCAGAACGCTGTTCAAACACATCCTGCCTGCCTGCTCATCCTATCTGCTGGTAAGATTTTCAAACGGCCTTGCCGGTATGGTTCTGAGCATGACCTCTCTGTCCTTCCTTGGCATAGGTCTCGATCCTACTATCGCAAGCTGGGGCGGAATCGTTCAGGACGGCCAGAAGCTTATGTTTGCTCTGCCTCACCTGGTATTTTATCCCGCGCTTGTAATCAGTATCACGGTATTCGGTTTTGCGATGCTCGGCGACGGACTTCGCGACAAATTTGATCCAAGGCTCAGATAAGGAGGCGGCGTAATGGCGGAAGAATTAAAATACAATGAGAAAGAAACTGTCGTAAGCGTCGAAAACCTGGAGCTCTGGTTTGATAACGACTACGGCAGAATAAAAGTATTAAACGGAATCACATTTGATATCAAGAGCGGAGAAACCCTCGGAATCGTGGGTGAATCGGGCTGCGGCAAGAGCATGACGTCACTTTGCATCATGCAGCTCTTAAATACTCCCCCCGCTCATATAAAAGGCAGCATCAAGCTTCGCGGCAGAGAGCTTCTCGGACTTACCGACAAGCAGATGCAGGAGATAAGAGGAAACAACATCTCCATGATCTTCCAGGAACCGATGACGAGCCTAAACCCGGTATTTACTATCGGAAATCAGCTTATAGAAACATTCATGCTTCATCAGGGTCTTAGCAAAGCCGAGGCAAAGGAAAAAGCAATAGAAATGCTCAAACTCGTTAAGATACCGTTGCCGGAGCAGCGTTTTGACGAATATTCCTACCAGCTTTCCGGCGGAATGAAGCAGAGAGTCATGATTGCCATGGCTCTGGCCTGCGAACCCGATCTTCTGATCGCCGACGAGCCGACCACAGCCCTTGACGTTACCATTCAGGCGCAGGTTCTTGACCTTATGCGCGATCTTCAGAAGAAGATGGGTACGGCGATCACCTTTATCACTCACGATCTGGGCGTAGTAAGCGAGATGTGCGACAGAGTTCTCGTTCTTTACTGCGGCGAAGTTATGGAAGAAGCAGACGTTGACGTTATCTTCAGCTCACCGCTTCATCCTTATACTTCCGGCCTTATGAGCACTCTTCCGAAGTTTGACCAGCCCGGAAAGCTTCCGACTATTCCGGGAACCGTACCGCCTTCGGGCAAATATCCTTCCGGCTGCGTTTTCGCCCCCAGATGCCCTCATGCCACCGAACGCTGCAGGGCGGAGAAACCTGCGAGATACGAAGCAGAGGACGGACATTTTGTAAGATGCTTCTTATATGAGAAGAAAGAGGAGGCCTGATTATGAGCGAAGATAAAAAAATACTTGTACAGGCAAGGGGAATACGGCAGTGGTTCCCGATAAAAAAATGGTTCTTTGAAGCAAAGACCTACGTAAAAGCCGTTGACGATATAGACCTGGATATCTACAAGGGAGAGACCCTCGGTATATGCGGCGAGTCGGGCTGCGGAAAAAGCACGCTCATGCGCACTATCCTGAGACTTATCGAACCGACGGAAGGCACTATTTGCTACGACGGCAAGGATATTACAAAAATAAGCAAGAGAGAATTAAAAAAGATCCGCGAACATATGCAGATCGTATTTCAGGATCCGTACAGCTCTCTTGACGGACGCATGAAGATCGGCGATATTATCGAGGAGCCGATGATCATAAACAAGACCTTTGCCACAAAAGAAGAAAGACGCGCAAAGGTATTGGAACTTATCGACGCCGTAGGACTGGATCCCTCGTACGTTGATCGTTATCCCCACGAGTTTTCCGGAGGACAGCGTCAGCGTATCGTTATCGCCAGAGCTCTTGCCACGAATCCCGAGATGCTTTTCTGCGACGAAGCGGTTTCGGCTCTCGACGTATCTGTAAGAGCGCAGATCCTGAATCTGCTTGACGATCTTCAGGACAAATTCGGACTGACTTATATGTTCGTATCACACGATCTTTCCGTAATAGAGCATATCTGCGACAGGATCGCGATACTTTATCTTGGAAAGGTAGTAGAGATCGGTACGAAGGACGATATTTTCAAGAGAACCGCCCATCCCTATACCAAGGCGCTTCTCTCGGCCATCCCCATGGTCGGCAGAAAAGACAGAGGCGAGAGGATCATTCTTGAGGGAGATATCCCCAGTCCCGTAAATCCTCCGTCCGGATGCAGATTTCACACCAGATGCCCTTATGCTACCGAGCTTTGCAAAACGCAGGTTCCCGAGGTCAAGTCTCTTGGCGGAGAGCATAAAGTGGCCTGCCATTATGTGGAGGCATAAATGGCCAAATACGATTTTTTAAATGTTATAGATGAAAAGAGCAGGATGCTTGACGGCCTTGCGGATTATATCTGGGAACACCCGGAGCTTAATTACAGGGAGTACAAATCATCCGCTGCTCTGATCGGGGCGCTCGAAGCCGAAGGCTTTGAGGTTACGACAAACCTCGACAATATGGAGACCGCTTTCCTCGGCAGCTTCGGCAGCGGCAGACCCGTGATCGGCATACTCGGTGAGTTTGACGCGCTGGCGGGCTTGCAGCAGGAGGCCGGGCTTACTGAGAAAAACGGTGACGGAAGTCCGGGACACGGATGCGGTCATCATCTTCTCGGAGTCGGATCGCTTGCGGCAGCTATTGCGGTAAAAAAATATTTAGAGGATAATCCCGGCAAGGGAACCGTAATATATTACGGATGCCCTGCGGAAGAAGGCGGAAGCGCGAAGGCATTTATGGCCAGAGACGGGATTTTTGACGGGCTCGACGCGGCTTTTTGCTGGCATCCGGCAAACGGTCTTTCCGCACAGAACAGCCGCAATCTCGCAAACTGCAAGGTGCTGTTCAAGTTTGACGGAGTAGCGTCGCATGCGGCGCTTACCCCCCAGCTGGGAAGAAGCGCTCTTGACGCGGTCGAGCTGATGAACGTGGGAGCAAATTATCTCAGGGAGCACGTACCTTCGGACGTCAGATTCCATTATGCCGTTACGGATCCCGGCGGAGCAGCTCCCGGAGTCGTTCAGGCACATGCGGAAGTTCTGTATCTTATCAGAGCGCCGAAAAACGAAACGGTTGCCGACGTCTATGAAAGAATATGCAATATAGCAAAGGGCGCCGCGCTTATGACGGGTACGAAAGAAACCCACGTATTTTTAAAGGCGGTCTCGTCTTTTATGCCGAATCAGGTGTTAGTGCGCACCCTGCACGAGGCAATGACCGAGCTGCCGTATCCGAAACCCTCGGCAGAGGATATCAGATTTTACAAAGAGCTTTCAAAAGGCCCGCTGGCGGATATGCCGAACGTTGATCCGGAAAATCCCATACACTACGAGCCAAAGCCTCTTGAAGATCTCATATTGAGGTTCGGATCGACGGACGTAAGCGATGTCAGCCGCGTCTGCCCTACCGCCCAGGTCACCGGAGCCACATATGCGGCCGGAACTCCCGGACATACATGGCTGAGGGTCACACAGGGAAAGACGGACTGGGCTCATGCGTCCACAAGACACGTGGGAAAAATTCTTGCTCTTGCCACGGTAAAGCTTTTCGAAGATCCTGCAAAGCTTGAAGCGGCGAAAGCTGAATATAAATCAAGTATCGGCGAAAAGGGATTCGTCTCGCCAATCCCGGCGGACGTAAAACCTTCAGCAGACTAAAAAAGAAAGTTATTATTTTCAGGAGGAAGATGAAAATGAAAAGATTTATTGCTTTACTTCTTTCCGTAGTTATGATCACGGGACTTTTCAGCGCCTGTGGAAACGGCGGCGAGACTACTACAGCAAGCGGTGAATCCGGAGCCGGCACCGAAAGCGGCGGCGCTCCTACCGGTGAAGGCCCTCAGTACGGCGGACATGTTGACGTAAGAACGGCCGGTACCATTCAGGGACTCGATCCTTTGAAACAGACCGGTGCATGGAGATATATGTACGAAATGTGCGTATTTGAGAACCCGCTTACCAGAGACGCGGACAACCAGATCGCACCCGGCGTATGCGATTATGAGCTTTCCGACGATCAGCTCACCTTGAAGCTCTGGGTAGTTGACGGAAAGACCTTCAGCAATGGAAACCCCGTTACCATCGAGGACGTAGAAGCTTCTATCAACCGTTCTTTCAACAGATACTCGAATATCACAAAGAAGGTTGTTCCTTTTGTTGATTCCATGACTGTTGATGGAGATACGCTCACGATCAAGTTTACCGAGTTCAACTCGGCCTGCATGAAGTATATCGCCGCTTATCAGACCTGGATGGCTGTTATGCCCAAAGAGATCTGCGAGAAGTATCAGCAGAACTATATTATCGATCAGTGCGAAGACTGCATCGGAACAGGCCCTTACAAGTTTACCGATTTCAGAGACAGCGTTCAGGTTACCATTACAAAGAGAGACAATTATACTCCCGTTGAGACAAACCGCACCGGTGCGGCAGCAACAAAGTACGGATATCTTGACAGCGTAACGTTCTGGTTCAACAACTCCGACGAATCCACCGCACTTGCGCTCCTTTCCGGTGAGTATGACGTCTGCGAAGTTATTCCCGCAGAATATGAAGCCATGGCTACCGGACAGGGTCTGAAGGCCGAAGTACTTACTTCAAACTCCACCACTTTCTGCGTGTTCAACACGATGGGAAGCAACCTTTGCTCAAAGTACCCGTCTCTTCGCAAGGCTATCATGGCAGCTATCGACTATGAAGAGTTCCTCGGAATAGTTACCGACAACCAGCAGATCATGAACGACAACCTCGTTCTTCGGGATGAGTTTGCAAACGGAGTACTTACCGGTACGGACTATTACGGACCTACCAATCAGGAAGCCGTTGACAAATATCTTGCAGAGGCAAGAGAGCAGGGGTATGACGATCAGCCTGTACAGTTCGCTTTTAACAGCCGTACAAATACTATCGCTACTATGATGGGAGATTATCTGGAAAAAGCCGGAATCAACTATCAGATCAATGCGATGGAAGCAAACGCATATACCACGTTCACGAACGATAACGGAAACAACTGGGACTTCCTTTTCAACTGGGTAAACACTGCATATTATCCTACGGACCTTGATTCCGGACTCGTAGAAAAACACTACGGAAATCCCGAAAAGGACAAGCTCATGGAAGAAATGAGACTTCTTCCGTACGACAGTCCCGAATATATGGAGAAATGGCAAACCCTTTCACAGATGTTCGCAGACGACTGCGCGTTCGCATTCATGAGCCGCATCAACTGGTATTGGTGGTGCCCTCAGACCTTCCATCCGAACGATGGCGACTGCGTACAGAGATCTTTCTACAATGCATATTGGGATGATCCCGCAAATCATCAGAACTGATAAAGTTATACGGTAAGTATGCATTATCGGGCGCGGCCGGATGGCCGCGCCTTTTTATTTATAATAATACGTAAAAAACATAAATACCTTTAAAAAATCAAAAAAGTAGATAATTATCAATAAATTTAAATTTTATCCATGAAAAATAACGCGATAATAACGTTTTGTATGAAAAAATGTCACTCATTTTTTTTGCAATACATGGTATAATTTCTTTGTAAAAACATTTACTAAACTATGTTTTGATAAGTGACAGGGATGTATTTTCCGTGAAACTAATCATACAAAACAAATTTCTGACGGGAGAAGCGCACCTTTCATCAGGAAATTGTTTGTGTGAGTGTTATTTTAAAAAAAGGAGAAATGCTATGAAAGGATTGAAAAAAGTCCTCGCGCTGGTTCTCTCTCTGGCGATGGTTTTCGGAACCCTCACCGTGACTGCACTGGCTGATGAAGCAATTGAGCTTGGAACGCTTCAGGAGGTTGTGGATGCATTAGGAAGCAACACTCGTGAATCGTTAGGCACAAAGACCTACAAGCTCACAGCCAATATTTCTGTTGGCACCTCCGCCGCCGGCGGATCCAACCTCTATGTACTCGGAGATGAGGATATTACCCTCGACCTCGCGGGATACAGACTCAGATCACTGTCCTTCAGAAACTTCATTGCTGTTCAGGGCGGAGGTACCTTTACTCTTATCGACAGTGTCGGGGGAGGCTCGCTTGAGGCATACTATAATGCCACTTCTTCGAGCACATCTACTTCACGGGCAGTTTATCTGACCGGCGAAGGCAGTACGTTCAACCTGGTCAGCGGCACCGTAAAGAGTTACGTCACCAACGGAACGTATGACGGTTTTACCAAAACAAGCACACTTAAAGGAAATCTTATTTATGCCGCAGACGGCACGACATTTAATATGACCGGAGGCACGGTTACCGAGCTTCCGCCTCTGGCCACGACTTCTACCACCGGCGGTATGATCTATCTCGGAAACGGCACTCATACCATCAGCGGAGGTACCATTAGCAACGGTATCTCAAGCAGCGGCGGCAACATCCTGTTAAACAAGGGTACGCTGACCATCAGCGGCGATGATACTCTCGTCACCGGCGGAACTGCGAGATATGGCGGCAATATCCGCGCAAATGACGGCAGTACTCTCATTATCAACGGCGGAACCATTTCAAACGGCGTATCCACCACGTTTTTCGGTAATGGTCCTTCCGGCGGCAATATCTACTGCACCGCAGGCAGCGCTGTTGTTATCAACGGCGGAACGTTCAGCGGATCTACTACGACGAACAATGACTACTATAATTATTTCAAAGGAACCGCGACCATCAACGGCGGAACCTTTGACGGCGTTCTTCGCTCCGGCACCGACGTTGTGATCAACGGAGGTGTTTTCCTTGGCAATATGATCAAAGAACCCAATTTTGGTTTTACTGTCAACGGCGGATGGTTCACTGCACAGCAGCCGACCGATATTACTACCCTCGGTGAAGGAAAAGTTGCTACGGGCGAATGTGCAAACACTCCGAATGCGGCGGCTCCCTATACTGTAGTCGATTCGGAAGAATATACCGTTACGTACAAGCTTCCGGACGGCACAGATATTGATTCACAGGTAGGCACTCACGGCTCCAAGGTAGAAATAATCAATTATACTCCCGCTTCCGGAACGTTCGGCGGCTGGTATTATGACGCTGAGCTTACCGAGCTTGCTCCCGCAGCAGGCGAGGAAGCTGAATTTGATACAGATATCACACTTTATGCCTGGGTTTCTGCGGTTACGCTTCATGAAGTGACCGTAAATATCGACGGTGTTGAAAATGCCGCTCTGTCCGGCACTTATGCTGAAGGCAGTACCTTTGCTTTGCCCGCAGCTGCCGACAAGGGCGAATTCTTTACCTTTGACGGATATTCACTTACCGAAGGCGGAGAGATAGAGTATCAGACGGGCGATGAGTATATCGTAACCGAGTCCGGAACGATTGACTTCTATACGAATTATACCGAAGCTACGAGACTTGCCTCTCTTGCGACTGATGAAGGAACAACGTATGCGCACTCGGCCGCGGAGCTTTCCGATATGGTTGAAGCTGCTACCGAAGATACGGTTATTACGATCCTTCAGGATTTCGAACTTTCCGCCAGAATCAACACCGTAAGCGGCAAGACGGCAGGCATGACCTACTTCACGTTTGATTTTAACGGTCATACTCTTCATTATACTGCTTCCTCCAGAGGCTTTATAAATGCCAGGGCTTACTCTACTTTCACTATTACCGACAGTGTGGGCGGCGGCGGAGTGTTCTTTGAGTCGCCTTATGCTACCAAGACTCTCGTATATTCCAACACGAATACTGCTATCACTATAGACAGCGGTACTTATACCGGAAACTACACGGAAGTATCAAACGCCCTTACAAACGGCAACCCCAATGCCAGAACCAATCTCACCGGCGGCGTATATTCCATAGATCCCTCTGACTACGTTCAGGACAAGGGCGCTTATGAAGTCGTTGCCGACACACCTACCGAAGGTCTCTATACCGTACAGCACAGAGAGGAGATAATTTATGCGGCTACTCTTACTGTAGGCGATGAAGATCCTGTCGGCTATACAAGATATGAAGACGCCCTGACTGCAGCTTCTGAAGTGACTGAAGAAAACGCGGTTATCGTTCTTGACGTTCTCGGAGACGCTACGGACAGCAGTATGAACGTCGGCGTTAAGCCCGGATCTACTTTTACTATTGATCTTCATGAGCATACGCTCACCAGAACAGTGTCCACCAGAGCATTCTCGTTCAGAGGCGTTACGGCCACCGTTAAAAACGGAACTTATGTAGCTCCTTCGAGCTCTTATACCGCAGGCGACGGCGCATTTGCGAGAATCTATTCCGATGACGACGGAAATGCCAGCACTGTTACTTTTGAAGACCTGAACTTAACAGGATTCTCCGCTTCAGTCAGCGGCACAACAAAGAGAAACGGCGGCGCTGTTTTGCTTTCGGACGCTTCTACGCTGAATATGATCCGCGGTACTGTTTCGAACTGTCATGCTGACGGAAACGGCGGCTTTATACATGCTTCAGGCGAAAGCACGATCAACGTTACCGGCACGACCTTCACCGGAAACAATGCAAGCGGAAACGGCGGATTGTTCTATACCACACTTTGTACATTAAATATCACCGGCGCGACCATCAGCGGAAACTATGCGACAGGAACTGCCGGAAATATGTATCTTAGAAGCACTGCGGCTGTTTTTGACGGCGTTACTCTTACCGGAAGAAACAATGCCGAGACTCCTGACGGAAATCTCGTAGGCGGCGTTCTTCTTGAGAGAAACAGCGGAACGAGGAGCACTCTTGTTGCAAAGAACGGCACTTCGTTTGCTGACCTTTATGCAAATACCGACGGCGGAGCTATCTATGTTTCAGGTGAGTGCGAACTTACCATGGATGCTTCTACTTCCATTACAAACTGCCACGCAGGAAGAGGCGGCGGAGCTATTTATGTAGGCGCTGCGAACCAGGGAACGGCAACTGCTGCTTACGGAATTGCGAACATCTACGGAACCATTTCCGAGAGCACTTCAGCCGGAACACAAAAGGAAGAAGTCAGAACACAGCCCGTATGGAGCATAGGATTTGTTTACATCGATGACGTTCTTACTTGCGAAGGCGCTACGGTATATCAGTCCACCACGGCCGCGAAGTTTGTCGGAGCTGCAGGAGCAGTATCCAATACCGTTACAGCGAAGTTCTTCGCATTGCTGGCGCCCGCAACTGTAAGCACCGGCGACATGAGCTTTACCTGCGAGGATAACGGTACGGTTACGACTCTTGAAGGCGTATATGATTCTGCTACCGGTTACTACTCCGTTGAAGTAACGGAAAACATCAACCGTATAGCTGACGCGCTTACTCTTACGATATATGAAGGAGAGACCATCCGCACAAGCAAGACCGGCTATTCCGTTCTTGATTATATGAACGACGCTTATTCTCAGGCTACCGATGCACAAAAGACCCTTATGGCAAACCTTATCGTATTTGCCGAGGCTCTCCTTGAAGGAAGCTTCCTTGAGGAAGGCGAAGCCGCTATCCCCGGAACTGCTATTACAGAGCCTGAATGGGTTGCAGAAGCGAAGACTACAAACGCTCCTACTGCTACCTATACAAAGGCGACTGTTACTTCGACGACGAACCCTGCTGATTACAAGGTCAAATCTGCAATACTCAATATTGCTGAGAAGATCGCCCCTGCTTTCAAGATCAATACTCTCGAGGGCGGCAGCGTCAAGATCAAGATCGGCGGAGAATACGTCGCAATCGAAGCCTTTGATGAAGAGGGAGCAACATTTGACAGCGAAACGATGACCATGACCTTCTCACAACAGTATGAAGGCATCTATGTCAGAGCCGTCAGAGTTTCTCCTGTTGACTACGACAGCCAGATAGTAGTTGAGCTTTACACCGCTGAAGGCGCTCTTGCCCATTCGGTAAGATATAGTGTAAATGCTTACTGCGTATCGATGGCTGCCAAAGAAGGCACTGCAAACGTTTGCACTGCTATTTACAATTACGGCACAGCGGCGGTAGCTGCTCAGTAAAAAAGGCGGTATTTCGATGAAGTTGTTATATGAAGCGCCCTTTTCGGCGCTCGAGAAAATCGAGACCGATGACGTTCTTTTGGAAAGCATAGACCTTCCGGAAGATGAATTCGACGTGGAGGCTCCTTCTCAGACGTCGATGCCGTAATAGTACAAAGCAATCAAAGAGGGCTGACGCACATGCTGCGTCAGCCCTTATTTTATGCAAAAAGCGGTTTTGCAGAGTTTATTATGAATCGGAATTTAAGAATTCCAGAATATTTGAAGTGGTTTTAGATATGACTGTTTTATCGGCGGGCGGCGCATAGCGCTGTATATGCCGCACCAGATATCTTCCTACCTCATAGCCGCCGTTTGCGATTTCCCTGTCGGTGACAAAATATCCCTCGCTCCCGCAGGTGCAGGCGAGCGAAAGCACGTCGTAACCCGGAAAAGCGCGGTCGATCTTTATTCCCACTTCGGAAAACATTTCAAACGGAAAGCTCACAAAGACGAGCTTTCCGATCCTGAAAAGCCTCTGCCTGAGCAGATGGCTTTTTTCGTCTTTTATGCCGTTTTTATAAGCCGTCAGAACCTGACTGTAGTATGCGGCTTTTTTCTGCTCCGTGCGTCCCGTTTCATTTGCGTATTTGCTGTATCCCAAAAGAGCCTCGTCGCGGCTGATCTTTGGCAAGAGAGGTATTTCGAGGATTTTTTCGGAAATGTCAATGTCGGCCTCGGAGAAACCGTTGATTTTTCCGAAAATATTCAATGCGTCATTTGCCGCGGTTTTTCCGATCTCATAAACAAAACTCAGATTGCCGGTCGTCTTTTTGTTGGAAAGTCTGGGGCCTACGTCTCCCTCGGGACCGTTAAAAAATGCCGTAACAGCGCCGGTCTTTTTTTCCAGGGCGTCCGTCATGACTCCCGCCCAGTCGCGGGTTATCTCGTGATTTTTCCCGGCAGCGGTGTTGTGACAGCCGTAATGGATGATATTTCCGATAGTTTTGCCGGAAAAGTCTTTAAAAGAAACGACAGTCATAAGAGGATTGAAGATCCCGTCTTCATTTTGTCCGAGAATCACTTTACCTTCGGGCGAGCGCTGTCTGCGGTTGACTCCGACCATGCTACGCCCGCGCGCATAGGAAACCGTAGCGCAGACCGCGCTTTTGGAGGCTTTTTTTACAGCTTTAAGAATCGCGGGCAGGAGAATGTTTTCGGTATATGCGCGGTCATAATCAGGGCTTACGGTATCGGGCCCGGAATGCGTATGCGTCGCACTGAGAAAACAGCATGACGCAGGAATGCCGCAAATGCGCTCTATCTCATTTGAAAGCTCCTCGCAAAGCCCGGTATTTAACAGGCACAGCGTCAGACTGATCATTACAGCCTGTTTTTCGCCTTGCCCAAAGTAAAGGGCGGTAGCTGTCAGATCGTCTGCAACAGACTCTGAAAAAACGCCTTTCCCGTAACCGTACAATTCGCATCCGACAGGCGGCGTAATCTTTTCTCTTGAAACTCCGAAAAACATAAAAACACCTCGTTATTTTTCATAAAAAAATTATATCACACGTTTCAAAAAACAGAAGAAAAATGAAACTCGTTTAGTATGACGAATGTGCATATCTGAAAGGTGCGAATTTCTTGACAAAGCCGCTTGAATAGTGTATTTTTAGCTTAGGAAAATGAGAATAATAACGGTCTGAAAATGGTGACTTCGGAATAGGGGACGGTTAGCTGTTTGTTACTTTTTCGGGGTCTTTTTTTAACCGGAAGGAGTAGAATATGAAGATAAAAAAGCTGCTTGCTCTTTTACTCAGTATTTCTATGGTTTTATCATATGCTCCGGGTGCGGTATTTGCCGAATCTCATACGGATCATACCGGATATACGGCGTGGACGAGTACTACTACGGTTCCGAACACCACGGGAAAGTACTATCTTACCAATGACGTTACGGTTTCCGCGGCCAAGACCGTCGCTGCCGGCGCCAATGTGGAATTGTGTCTGAACGGACACAGTATCAGCGCGGCTTCGTCGGGATACAGGCTTTATCTGGTCAGGGGAACTCTTAAAATAACCGATTGCAGCGATACGCCCGGCACCGTTAGCGGATTTTCAGGCGTTTCAAACGGCGGCGCGTTTTATATTGACGCAAGCGGCACTCTGACCATCGAAGATATTAAGATCAGCGGCAATACCGCCACCACAAACGGCGGAGCTTTTTACGCGGTATCAGACAGTTCTGTCACTATCGATTCCGCGACCGTTTCAGGAAATACCGCTCAAAAGGGCGGCGCATTGTATTTCACCGGATCGAGCACGGCGGCGGCTTCGCGGCTTTCCGTTTCCGGTTCATCATTTACAGGCAACACCGCTTCTTCCGAGGGCGGCGCTTTCTATATGACCGGCGTCAATTCGTCAAACGGCCTTACTGTAACGGCCGAAATGACAGATACCGTTATATCCGGAAATACCGGAGTAAATGGCAGCGCGATCACTATGTACGGCTGCAGCCTTACACTTGAAGACGCGGTCGTTACCGAAAACAACTCCACGAGCACAAGCGGCTACGGCGCTGTTCACATGGCAAGGAACAACGGCACTATGGCAGTCGTTACCGTAAAGGGAGCGACAAAGATCACAGGAAATACAAACAAAGGGACGACTCCTCAAAACGTTTATCTTCGTCAGAACGGCAGCGATGACGCCGTTCAGTATGCATATCTGGTTCCGGACGGACTTACCGCAGGAGCTCAAATAGGCGTTACGCTCGATACCACGGCCACCGGCGGTATCACCGCAGACAGATACAATGATTATGACGGCGCGGGAAGATATATCACCTCCGCGGACGCGGTCATTCCGGCAGGCACCGAGAATTATTTCAGCTCCGACAAGACCGGCTATACACCTGAGCTTCTCGGCGGCAGGATATATCTTGGCGTTTCGCACGTGCATGATTTTTATGGAAACAGCGGTTCGGATGACGCGGTTTTGTGGACAAAGACAGATTCGCTTCCTGCTGCTGCGGGCAGCTATTATCTGGCGCAGGACGTAGAGCTTGACTCCGTATATACGGTAAGCGCCGACATTTCCATCTGTCTTAACGGACACAATATCACGGCAGTCGGCCAGGCTCACAGAGTAATAGTTGTTGCGAGCGGCAATACGCTTAACATTACGGACTGCAGCAGCGAGCCCGGGACTATCAGCGGCGGAAACAACAAATACGGCGGCGGTATTCAGGTACAAAGGGGCGCCGTGTTTAATCTGTACAACGGCATTATCAGCGGAAACGCTTCCACCTCTTCAGACGGAGGCGAAGGCGGAGCGGTTTACGTTCAGGGAAGAACCGTTACTGCGGTAAACGGCGAAAACGTTTATTACAACGGCGGTATCTTCAACATGTACGGCGGAAAAATCACTGCAAACGAAGGGCGGCTCGGTTCGGCCATACATCTTTACGGCTTTGGAGCGACCGGAGCTGAAGAATATGAGCCCGGCATCGTAAATATTTACGGCGGCGAGATCAGCGGAAACTCGGCTACCACAGGTACGATCTATGTCAGACAATACGGCAGATTAAATATCTACGGCGGTACGTTTTCTGACAACCGCACTTCCGCGAGCGGCGGCGTGATCTACAGCGCGGCGGGAGCGGAAATAGCTATCAGCGGCGGCACGTTTACCGGAAACAGCGCCGGCGGTAACGGCGGCGTCATTTGGGCGGCGGCCGGAAACGATCTGACGGTATCAGGCGCGGTCATGACCGGGAACAGCGCAGTCAGGGGCGCGGCTATTTTGCACAACAACAGCTCGACTTTGGCGGGAAGCCTGCAGCTTTCGGACGTAACCGTTAAAGACAATATTTGTCTCGGAGACGGCGCAGGCGTCGCGGAGGCGGTTTATTTCAATTCCGGAACGCTTACTTTATCCGGAGTATGTATCATAAAGAACAATCTGTTCAACGGTTCGCCCAGAGACGTAAGACTTTCCTCGGGAAACAGCGTTTCGATAGGCGAGGCGGGACTTGGCTTAGGCAGTGACGTGCGTCTTTGCTCGGACGTAATAGCGACCGGTTATGAGGCGGTCACGGGCGCAGAAGAGGGCAGCCTTTCGTATTTTTCCGTAACCGGAAAGACGGACGGCGGACTTTACTATAGCGCCGGAAGCCTTTACTACAGCGAGCACGTAGTCGGCGGTGAGATATATGAGCCCTGGACGGAGGCTGATTCTCTCCCCCGCGAGGCCGGACGCTACTATCTTACAAAGAACGTTACGCTGACGGAGGAGATATTTATTCCCTCCAAGGTCGTTATCGATCTAAACGGAAAACACGTAACAGCGGGAGAAAATCTCGGGATCATAGTTCTGGAGACAGGCGCTTGCGTTACGCTGACGGATTCGGTCGGATCGGGCTATCTTACCGGCGGAAGGACTGAATGCGGCGGCGCGATCTATCTTTTCCCGGGATCGACGCTTTTGCTTGACGGGATCACTATTAAAGATAATTACGTAACCAGGGCCGGCGGCGCGATCTATGCCAAGAGCGTTACGGAAGCAGATTACAACAACGGCACCGTCACCGACATCACCATCAGAAATTGCACGTTTACAGGCAACACGTGCGTGCCTGATATGTCAAACTGTGACGGAGGAGTGATGTATATGGGAAGAGGTGTTCATGCCGAGATTTCCGATACTACGATCACCGGAAACGTCGGCAAAAACGCCAGCGTGGTATATGCGGTCGGAACTGTTGACGGATTGGTTCTCGAGAATTGTACGATCACCGGCAACAGATGTTCCTCAAGCGGAGCATATACCGGCGCGATCTATATGATCGGAAACGGCCTTACGCTTAAAGGCGCGAACGTTATCAAGAACAACTATTATTATTCATACAATACCACAAGCTCATGGGTATTAAGCAGCAGACCCGCGAACGTTACGCTTCAAAACGGTGAAACGGCCACGCTGAGCATTGAAGATTCAAGCGCGGACGCGGACGTTTCCATAAAATACGCGAAGGACAAGACCTCCGGCTATATCGGCACGATCAAGGGAGAATTGCTCGGAACTTATACCTGGAGCGCCGCGACTTCGTATATCATAGACGTGATCGACGGCGGACTTTTCGTTCTTGCGCCGTGGACGAAGACCACGTCGCTTCCCGCGTCGGGAGACTATTTCCTTGGCAACAACGTTACTTTGAACGCAAATACGACTGTAACAGGCGATATGACGCTGTGCCTGCACGGAAATGTCGTGACGTTAAACAATGCGTCAGCTGGAATCACGGTTGGCGGTGATTATTCGGTGATCATTTCCGATGACGCGGGCGGCGGTATCGCGGTGAGCACGGGTATCACGCGCTCTTATCCGATACTTGGCGTTTCCGCCGGAAATCTTTCGATATATGATCTTGGGCTGTCAAATATTACCACGACGGTTCCCGTTATCAATGTGACGGGCTCCGGTGCGCTGCAGATGAAAAACGGATTCGTTAAAGAGTCGTATTCGCAGTCTTCAAGCATTGTCCTTTTGAATACGTCAGGAGAAGTACTTTTTGACGGATGCGAATTCACCGACAATACGGGACTAAACGGCTCGGCAATAAGAAACGAGGCGTCATCTCTTACGCTCAGAGACTGTCTGATAGAAATAAATACCGACCTTGGAAATACTGCTTTTGAGACCGGAGCGGTAGTGCTCATTGCAAGCGCGACATTTGAGGGCGGAAATATTGTTGCCGGCAACACGGGCGGTACAGGAAATGCGGACGTTTATATCAAGAGCGGAGTTGGCTTTGCCGTCAAAAACGCTTCAAATGACCAAGCTCTCAGGCTTGTTTCCGATTCGGATTTTGAAAATGAGAGACTCGGAGTCATATTGGAAGGAGAGCTGCTCGGCATTTATCAGTGGATGAAGAATACGGCAGCAGACGTCGCGGCGTCCGGCAGCGACATAGTGCTGATATCCGGCTCCTACAGCAATATCGTTTACAACGGCAAGATTTATGCTCCATGGACAGAGGCGGGGCTTCCCGCGTCAAATCCGACTGCGTCGGGAGTTTACGGCTGGTATCTTACAAAAGACGTCATGGTCAGCACATATAAAACCGTTTCAAGCACTCTTAACCTCTGCATGAACGGAAAAAATGTCAAATTGTTTGGCCAGGCGACCAACGGTGTTTACAGAACGACCAAAGGAACCATCAATATAGTAAACAACGTCTCCGGAGCAGGGTCTTTCAGCGGCAACGGACTGACGATCGAGTCTTTGATATTTACTTCGGGCTCGTCTACGTCTGCGGCAAACATCAATATTTCAGACGTCACCTTCAGAGATTTCAAAAACTGTAATATTTACGGACACGCGATTGTTTGTCAGGGCGGCGCAAATATCACTCTTACAAACTGCGTTTTTGAAAACAATAACATTGATTCCAGGTCCGGCGGCGCGGCTATGTACCTCACGGGTACAGGAACAGCCACCATTACAAACTGCGTATTCAGGAACAACAGCAGCATGGCGGCAAGCGGCGGCGCTATTTACGCCGGCGGTTCCAGAACTATAAATCTGAGTGGAAACACGTTTGAAAACTGTGTGACGAGCGGCACCGGCGGCGCTGTTTATTGCGGCGGTGAAACGGCTCTTAATGCGACGGGAAACACGTTTACAAACTGCTCTTCCGGCGCTTCGGGCGGCGCGATAGGCTATGTCGGAAGCGGAGCCTGCAATATTGATCAAAACACGTTTGAAGGCTGTATCGCCGGAGATTCATATTATGGCGGCGGAGTCTATACAAACGTTTCTTACGGCACGGCAACTGTTTCACGAAATACGTTTAACGGCTGCAGCGCAGGAAACGGCGGCGCGGTTGCTTCGGCGGTTACGGGTTCTTCGCGCATCGGCGGCGAGAACGCGCAAAACATTTTCGAAGGAAACAGCTCCGTTAACAACAGCGATGATATTTATATTTCCGGTTCGGCGACAGCAATGGATTTCGGAGAGAATATCGTTGCCGACAATATCTTCAACGGACCGATAAACGGTTACAGCGTCGGTTTTGGTGGAAGAGTTGCCGCCACGGTTACGGGCACGCTCGACGCGTCAGCCGCAGAGTTTGGTATGGACGGCTCGCTCATTTACGGCGGTGAAAGATCCACGGTGCTTTTTGATGATGCGGTAGTGGCGGTTCCCGACGAAGCCTCGGCCGGGCAATCGTTTGGAACGTTTATCCTGTCCGATTCACAGATCGGCGGCTATACCACTGTAAAAGCCGATTATAATATGTGGATGATACAGATGGACGCCATGCTTATAGCCAGAGGCGATACCACGGCAAATGTAGTAATGACGCAGAATACCGGATCATGGTTTGCAGGAACTACGGACGGCTTTGCGGAAAACACGCTGCTTGTAATTCAGGGAGAGAATCTCGGAGACAATGCAAAGATCAATCTGACTATTCCAAAGGGAACGTCTGTGGATGAATTTGTATTCGGACCGGCAAACGTGAGCGGCAAGGGTACGGCGTACGTTGTCACAAAGGGAGCCTCGCTGCCCGGCTTTGATCCCGCACCCGAAACGGCCGGTGATTATGATTATGATATCACCTCGGCGCAGATGACTATCAATTCGAGATTGTCCATGTCGTTCTTTGTCACTACGAATGACCCTGCGGCGAAAGCAAGCTTTTACCTTGATGATAGCACCGTTGCGATAAGTGATGATTATGTAACGCAGGAAGCCACGGATTACGGCTACAAGTTTACCCTTCATTATCTCTCTCCCAACAGTCTTACGGCAAATATCAGGATGGAGATAACCGATGAAAACGGCAGCGTTGTTATCACAAAGAATGGCTTTGCCATTGTGGATTATCTTGACGCGCTTTATCAGGCATACAAAAATGACAACAGCGACAGAGCGGAGGCGCTAAGGATTCTTATCGCCGATCTTATCCGTTTCGGAGACGCCGCGCAGCAATTTGCAGGCAGCAGCAGAGAGCTTCCGTCACAGGGCAGAGAGTGGATAGCACAATATGTGCGCTCCGATATTACCGCTCCCGCTCAAAACGGCTATGTCCTTTCAAACACGGTTAATTCGCCTGCCATAAGAAGCGGCAGCATCAATCTTAATGACGAAGTGGATATGGTATTCAACGTTTATGCGGGCGAAGATGATATTGCCTCCCTTGAATATACGGATGACGGCACTTTGTGGACCTCGGTATCGAACTTCGGCGGCACTTTCGATTCCATGGACGGACGGAATTTTGAAGCTTTTGAGGTCAGCCGCAGCGGCAGGCTTTATTCGGTAAAGGTATTTGGAATTATGCCGAGTCAGTACGGCCGCGTTTACAGACTGACCGTGGGCAACAACGGCGACGCGCAGGTTACCTACAGTGTAAACTCATATATTTATCGCATGTGGAACAACAGAAGCGTCGGTGATTTGATGCAGAAGATGTATTCATATGAGCTTTCCGCGGTGGGATATGCGGCGCTTGATTGATAAGGAGGAGACTATGAAAATGAGAAAAGTATTTATCACAATAATATGTATCCTCGCTGTATTTATGGGAACGCTTTCTTCGGCGGCGGCCGCGACTGCGGCTTCTGCGCAGGGACTTACCGGCGCGCAGGCAAGGGAAAAAGCATGGGATATGATGTGGCGGATGGCTACGGTAAAGTGGTCTCCTTCCAAAACCGTTTATTTTATGCACCAGTCTGAACAGATTGACGGAAAGACTTATACCGCCGGCACAAATTATGTCGGCATGCCGTATACGGCGTCAATGAAGAGTCTTGAGCTGTTTGTCAGAAGTTTTCAGGATCCCGACGGGGACGGAATATACGATCAGTTCCAGCCATGGGTGCCCGTTCAGTATGAATCCATGGGAGACGAGAATGTCGATACTATCGATATCCTGATGGGCAACGACTGCTCCGGCGCTATTTATTGGGCGCTTTCCACTGTTACGGACGTAGATTTCATTGTTACCAGAGACATGATGCCCGCAAACGGCTCGGGACTGAAATTCCTCACGGACGAGGGTGATACAGTCATAGACGAGACAACGGGTCAGACTCTTCTCGATACTTCCGCGCAAAACTATTCCAGAGCGATCATAATGGGAAAGGATTCAAGTACTTATCCAGAGAGAGAAGCAGCCGTAAAGGCGTTGATGTTCAAGTGGTATGATTCGCTTCAAAAGGGCGATGTGCTTGCGGGGACTCACGAAGCTGGCTACAATGGCGCAAAGTATGTTTACGGACATACAATGATGGTAGAAAGCGTTGATCCTGTCAATCGGACGGTTACAGTGCTCCAGCACGGCGGCCCCGGCGCGGAATGGAAAAAGACTTCTGCGTTTACCGCCAATTTTTCCGGAAAAAAGAGCGAGCTTGATACGGACAACATCACGACAAGCACTTCCAATATTCTCTGGAACTACGGCGAAATGTCATATGAAGATCTTTTCGAACTGTTCTATCTGCCGATGACGCTTGACGTATACTCGACCGGCGCAGATGGCTCCGGCGAGGTCTCAATCGACAACAAGAATACCGGAAAGCTCTATCTGGCAAGCGGGACAGTGAATTCTACGAGAAGCAGACTTCAGTCTGTGACAGTTGAGATAAGTAACGAGGACGGTACGCTGCTCGATAGTGTGACGCTCGATACGGCGATTTACCGCTGGAAGCTTTTTAACAACTCAAAGACCGAGAGACTGCTTGAATATTCATTCGATATGACAAATTTCGCGCCGTATCTGGTGCGGATGGGAATGAAAGCCGGAGAAACATACAGATACAAACTCTCCGCGCACCTTGCAGACGGGAACGACTACACCCTGAAGGAATTTATGTTTGTATACTAAGGCTCCCGCCACGCAGATAATAATATCAAAGCCATCGCTTAGCGCGGTGGCTTCTTTTGTTTATCTTATGCGCCGGGCGGGGCGCGGCAGGGATGCCGGGCGGGTACCGGGTGCACCGAGGTGCCAAGATGCGTGCAGAAAGGCAAAAAACAGCGACTTTACCCGCACCGCTGCCCCCAGATGCGTGCAGGAAGGCAAAAAACAGCGACTTTACCCGCACCGCTGCCCCGAGATGCGTGCAGAAAGGCAAAAATCAGCGACTTTACCCACAACGCTGCCCCGAGATGCGTGCAGGAAGGCAAAAATCAGCAGTTTTACCCGCACCGCTGCCCCGAGATGCGTGCAGGAAGGTCGAAATCAGCAGTTTTACCCGCGCCGCCTCCTCCAGATGCGTGCAGAAAGGCAAAAATCAGCAGTTTTACCCGCACTGCCGCCCCCGGATGCGTGCAGGAAGGCAAAAAACAGCGACTTTACCCGCACCGCGCTTAAGAAAAATAAGTCTCGACGATGTTTTTTAAATCCATGGGCGAAAGGGGCTTGTCTTTGGTTTCGGACGTCACTATCAGGTTGACCCCGAGGATATATCCCGCCTGAGAATATAAGAGGAGTTTTTGCATCGCCACCCGCCGATATTCCGGATCGTCCATCATTCCGTAATGCTCCCAAATATAAACGCCGCCGGTTTTTGGATGTATTATGGTAAAGTCCGGGCAAAGGGTTTTTCCCGCGAAGGTCAGGTCATATTCGTATCGAAATGCAATCCCCGCTTTTTTCAAATAATCATATATCATCGCCTCGGACTTGCTGCGGACAAGGTGCCCGTCAAATGACTTGATCCTTAGCCCCTCGCGGTGCCCTGCGCTGCTTTCATAAGGCTCGTTTGCCCACCTGTAGTAATCAGCTTCGGCCTCGCTGCGGCCAAAAAGCATATAAGCCACTTCCGGATCAATCCCGGCGAATTCATTTGATAACCGCCTGTCAGAGTGTGTGAGCGCATATCTTTGCAGCAGAGAAATTTCCGACGTCAGCTCCGCCACCCTCATTTTGTAGTACTTTTTCCTGACAAGTTGTGTCAGCAGAGGGTCGCCGTATCTGATCGGAAACCTTTTTCCATCGATGGAGTAAGTCCATCGGAGACGGCCGCGCTCGCGGGAAAAAGAGGCCGACCCGTCCGGGGCGTGATCGAGCTGTTTCTTGGCGAATGCAAGCTCGCCGCAAAGCTGTTCATAGTAAGTCTTGATCGTATAATACATTGTTCCTCCTTAAAACAAAAAGACCCGCCGCGCGAATCCTCTTTGCAAGGCATGAAGCCAAGTCAAACAAAAAAAGACCCGCCGCGCGAATCTCTACATTCCTACTATACTACCAAATTTTGTGACAAACAAGGACAAATCAAAAAAACAAACAAAAATACAAGAAGAAATATTTGGCAAATTTCCGCGGGCTTTGCCATGCCGCCGCAAAAACCTGGCGGATAAAAAGCGGCAAAAGGACAAAACCCGCGGGATCGCTTGTCCTTGCCGTGGCAGGAAAGACGGCGTATAATAAAAAACCGAAAGGCAGGTCGAATGATAAAAGTAATCACAGGAAAACTCGACAATCTGGAATATGACGCGCGGGCGCTGATCGGCGCGTTTTATCCGGGCGAAGAAATCGAATATGACAGCGATTTTGATAAACAAAGCCGCGGGGAGCGCTTGCCCGGCGGCGATGGGAAGGCGCCCGAAAGCCGCGATACATCCGAAGAAAATATAATAATCCTTGAAAAAATAATTGACGCAAAGTTGCCAAAAAACGAGCAGCGAAAACAGCTTTATAGGTTTTTGGCGCAGCGGACGGGAAAACAGCTTCCGTGGGGCGCGCTGACGGGCGTGCGGCCGACGAAGCTTGCCATGAACGCTATTCGCAGCGGAATGACCGAGGCGGATACGGCAAAAATGATGCAGGCTGAATATCTTGTCAGCGAGGAAAAAGCCAAGTTGGCCGCCGAGATCGCGGAGCGAGAGATCACGATCCTTAAAAAAGGCAGAGGGCTGAATCTCTATATCGGGATCGCGTTTTGCCCGACGACGTGCCTGTACTGCTCCTTTACGTCGTTTTCGACGGAAAAATGGGGCCGTCTTGTTGATGATTATCTGGAGGCCTTGTTCAAAGAAATCGACTGGGCGGCAAAGCGTTTTGCGGGAGAGCCGGTAAGAACGGTATATATAGGCGGCGGAACGCCGACTTCGCTTGACGCGGCGCAGCTTAGGCGGCTGCTGCAAAAGATCCGGGACAGCTTTGATTTGTCAGACCTGCAGGAATACACCGTGGAGGCCGGCCGCCCTGACAGTATAGACAGAGAAAAGCTTGAAACGCTTAAGAATTACGGAGTCTCGAGAATATCCATAAATCCGCAGACCATGAACGACAAAACCCTGCGGCTGATCGGACGAAATCACAGCGCGGCCGAGGTGCGCGAAAAATACGTGCTAGCAAAGGAACTCGGCTTTGAAAATATAAATATGGACATCATTCTCGGCTTGCCGGGGGAGACGGCAAAGGACGTGGAAGAAACCGTCAGACAGATTAAAGAGCTGGAGCCCGACAGCCTGACCGTGCACGCGCTTGCGATAAAGCGGGCGTCGAGGCTGAAGATGGAGTCCGAGGGGGTGACGATGGCAAAATCGCTCCCGGGAACCGCGCAGAAAATGATGGAGGCGGCGAGCGCCGGGGCGGCGCAGATGGGACTTTTGCCCTATTATATGTACCGCCAGAAAAACATGGCCGGAAATCTGGAAAACGTGGGCTATGCGAAGGAGGGAAAAGAAGGCTTGTACAACGTGATCATTATCGAGGAGACCGACTCGATAGTGGCGCTCGGAGCGGGAACGGTCACAAAGCGCGTCTTTGAAAACGGCGAAATAAAAAGATGCGACTGCGTAAAGAACATAGAAGAATATATCAGCCGCATTGATGAAATGATAGACAGAAAAGAAAAACTGTTTCAGTAAAAAGATTTTTTGTGTATAATGAAAAGCGGCGCTCTGCCTGAGAGCGCGGCAAAAGAACGAGCAGAGAGGTTTTTATGGGAATTTACGAAGAATTAAAAGCAAGAGGATTGTTGGCGCAGGTCACGGACGAGGACGAGATCCGCGAGCTGATAAACAGAGGCGGCGCCACTTTTTATATAGGATTTGACTGTACCGCGGACAGCCTGACTGCGGGGCACTTTATGGCGCTGACGCTGATGAAGAGGCTTCAGCAGGCCGGAAACAAGCCCATCGCGCTGATAGGCGGCGGCACTACCATGATCGGCGATCCCTCGGGGCGCACGGATATGCGAAAAATGCTCACAAGAGAAGACATAAACCACAACGCAGAGTGCTTCAAACGCCAGATGGAGCGTTTTATTGAGTTTGGCGAAGGAAAAGCAATGATGCTCAACAACGCCGACTGGCTGCTTGATCTCAACTACGTAGATCTGCTCCGCGACGTGGGCGCGTGTTTCTCGGTAAACAATATGCTCCGCGCCGAGTGCTACAAACAACGTATGGAAAAAGGACTCAGCTTTTTGGAGTTCAATTACATGATAATGCAGTCGTACGATTTTTATCACCTGTACAAAAATTATGGCTGCAATATGCAGTTCGGCGGCG
>DFFO01000084.1:0-22620 GCA_002369255.1 Lachnospiraceae bacterium UBA3774 | reverse complement strand
GCAGTTCGGCGGCGACGATCAGTGGAGCAACATGCTCGGCGGCACCGAGCTGATCCGCAGAAAACTCGGCAAAGACGCTTACGCGATGACGATCACGCTGCTTACCGATTCAAACGGCAAAAAAATGGGCAAAACCGCCGGAAACGCCGTATGGCTCGACGCGAACAAAACGACGCCTTATGAATTTTATCAGTATTGGCGCAACGTAGATGACGCCGACGTGATAAAATGCCTTAGAATGCTCACGTTCCTGCCGCTTGAGCAGATAGAAGAGATGGCAAAATGGGAAGGCTCGCAGCTCAATCAGGCAAAAGAAATCCTTGGCTTTGAGCTTACAAAGATGGTTCACGGCGAGGAAGAAGCAAACAAAGCCATGGCAGCCGCAAAATCGCTGTTTGCGGGCGGCGCGGGCGCAGAAGTCCCCACCTTGAAGCTGGCGGCGGAGGATTTTGAGGAAGACGGAATAGGCCTTTTGAATCTGCTGCTGAAAGCAGAGCTTGCGGAGTCAAAATCAGACGCGCGCAGAGCCGTGGAACAGGGCGGCGTGAGTATTGACGGCGAAAAGATAACCGACGTAAAATACGTCGTTCCCAAAGGCCGCATAGAAGAAGGAATCCTTCTCAGAAAAGGCAAGAAAAACTACAAAAAAATCGAAATATAATAATCGGGGTAAATCGCAGGGTTTTACATATAATTACATAGATGCAGTGTCCCAACCCACAAAACCAATCCTGGAATTCGACTTACAGCGCGGCATGAGTTTGCCGCGCTTATGCTTGTCTAAACGCGGCGCAATATCTGCCCGCGATTATAAAGATCAGGGGTTTAAAAACGCGGTCAAAGTCGCCCTTTAAAATAATCGAGTTCCTCACGGAGCGATTTTAGGGGCTTAAAAACGCGATCAAAGTTCCCCTTCCAAATAATTTATATACCGCCTGCCGCGTCAAAAGTGTTATAATAAAAGCGCCTATCGGATATTACGGGAGAGATGCAAAAGGATGACTGCTCATATTAAGCAACCAAATACCGGTGAAGTGCTTCGTTACCTCGGTTACCGGGGACAGGAGATGTCCTCGCAGCTTGCCGCGCAGATAGAAGCCTGCGGCAGAGAGGTCGCGGGCGCGGCGAAGTTTGCGGTCATATATAAGCACCTTCCGATAGAAGAAATATCGGCTGAAAAAGCCTGCGCGGGCGACACGGCGCAGCCGGCTGACGACCCCGGAGCGCGGCTTTCGGAGATCTTTCTTCCGGGAAAAGATATTGCCGCCCACTTAAAAGGCTGCAGTGACGCCATACTTATGGCTGCGACGCTCGGAGCTGACGTCGAAAGGCTCTTGCTGAAAAATGAAGTGAGCGATATGTCGCGTGCGCTTATCATGGACGCCTGCGCCACCCAACTGATAGAGGAGTATCTTGACGCATTTGAAAACGAGCTGCGGGAGAGCATGGCAGGAGAGTCGCTGTATCTTACCGGCCGTTTCAGCCCGGGTTACGGAGACCTTCCGATAGAGATTCAAGGCGAGATCGCGGCAGTGCTCGACACGCACCGCAAGATTGGGCTGACTGTATCAAAAACGCACCTTTTGATACCTCGAAAATCAGTTACGGCGGTGCTTGGCATTTCACAAAAACCCGTGAGGCTTTCCGCACGCGGTTGTGATCTTTGCAGCAAAAAGGCTGATTGCAGCTTCAGAAAAGAAAAGAGAAAGTGCAATGAATGACGTTATTTACCTGGACGGGGCGATGGGAACTATGCTTTTGCCTTTGGGAATGACCGCAGGCGACAATCCCTCGCTGTTTGGAATGAAACGCCCCGAACTGCTTGAAAAAATACATATGGACTACATCACTGCCGGAAGCCGCGTTATCCTGACAAATACTTTCAGCGCAAACGCGGACAAGCTTTCGGGCAGCGGCTTTTCCGTCAAAGAGGTCGTATCGGCAAACGTGGGAGCGGCCGTGTCCGCAAAACGCAGAGCCGCGCTTAGCGGCATAAACGTCAGAGTCGCCCTTGATATCGGGCCGATAGGCGAGCTGCCGGAGCCGTACGGCTCGCTCAAAAGCGACCATGCATATGACATTTTTCGTGAAATAATAATTGCCGGCGAAGCAGCGGGAGCTGACGTCATTTATTTTGAAACCATGTCGGCGCTTCAGGAGCTGAGAGCCGGGATCCTTGCCGCAAAAGAAAATTCGCGGCTTCCCGTTTGGGCGACCATGAGTTTTGAGGCGGGAGGAAGAACGTTCCTTGGAACTACCGTGGCGGCAATGGGAATCACTCTGGACGCGATGGGCGTGGATGCGATGGGCTTTAACTGCTCGGTGGGGCCCGGCGAGTTTCGCTTGTTTACAAGAGAACTTCGCCGTTTTACCGACAGACCGATCATTGCAAAACCAAACGCCGGCCTGCCGGATCCCGTGACAGGCAGATATGGACTTAATGCGGAAGCTTTCGCGGCGCAGATGACGGACGTGATCGCGGAGGGCGCGTCTCTTGCGGGCGGCTGCTGCGGCACCGATCCGGCTTATATCAAGGCGCTTGTAGACGCGCAAAATGAGCGCGGCAAAGACGCTCCCGAAACGCAAAGCCCCGCTCTCGCAAAGACTCCCGCGGTCTGCTCTGCGGTAAAGGCCGTATGTTTTGACGGTATTCGTATAGTGGGCGAGCGCATTAATCCCACGGGCAAAAAACGGCTTCGTCAGGCGCTTCTTGACGGCGATATGAATTATGTAATGAATCTGGCGATAGAACAGGAAGAGGCCGGTGCCGACATTCTTGATATAAACGTCGGCTGCCCGGGAATAGACGAGCCCGCGGTCATGGAGCAGGTAGTAAAGGCGGTTCAGAGCGTAACGGATCTGCCGCTTCAGATAGATTCGTCAGACCCGGCCGCCATAGAAAGCGGACTTCGCGCTTGCTGCGGCCGTGCGATAGTAAACTCCGTGGACGCCTCGGATGAAAAACTTGCCGCGCTTTTGCCCATAGTAAAAAAATACGGCGCCGCCGTTGTGGGACTGACCATGGACGGAAGCGGCATGCCAAAAAATGCGGATGAGAGAGTGGCTCTTGCGGCCAAAATCGTAAAAAAAGCCTCTGAATTCGGCATCGCGCCGGAAGATATTATTATCGACTGTCTGACTCTGACGGCTGCGGCGCAGCCCGATCAGACAAAGGAAACGCTCGAGGGAGTAAGGCGTGTAAGAAATGAGCTTGGGGTGCATGCCACCCTTGGGATCAGCAATATTTCCTTCGGACTTCCGGCAAGAGAGCTGCTGAATGGGACTTTTCTGGCACAGGCGCTCGGCGCCGGACTGGATTTTCCTATCATCAATCCATGCAGCCGCCCCATGATGGATGTGATCGCGGCCGCAAAAGCTCTTCTTGGCGAAGATAATGACTGCCTCGGCTTTATCAAAACGCGCAGCGAGCAGGAGGTTTTGCCCGAAAATACCAAAACCGCGGATTCCGGCGCGGATACTTATACTATAGAAAGCGCCGTTTCAAAAGGACTTCCGGACGAAGTCTCCGCGCTTGTAAAAAAGATGCTTGCAGAAAGGGATGAGCTTGAGATAGTAAATTCCTGTCTGATCCCCGCGCTTGACAAGGTCGGAAAGCAGTATGAAAGCGGAAAGATCTTCCTTCCGCAGCTGCTCACCGCGGCCAATGCCGCCTGCGCCGGTTTTGACGTAATAAAAGAGAGCATTTTAAGCAAGGGAAAAAGCGACGTAAACCGCGGCGATATCATTCTTGCAACAGTCGAGGGTGACATTCATGATATAGGAAAAAATATCGTCCGGGTGGTTTTGGAAAACTACGGCTTCCACGTGATCGATCTTGGCAAAGACGTTCCCGCGCAAAAGATCGTAGAGACCGCGAAGGAGAAAAACGTCAGATTGATCGGTTTGTCCGCGCTGATGACCACGACCGTCCCCGCCATGGAAAAGACGATAGAGCTTTTGCGGCGCGAGGGGCATGAGTGCGTTGTCATGGTGGGCGGTGCAGTACTGACTGAGGATTATGCCGAAAAGATCGGCGCGGATTTTTATACAAAGGACGCGACGGCGAGCGTAAGAGTAGCGGAAGAGTTTTTTAAATAGGTAAATGACATGAATGAGAAAAAATACAAGATCATTGTTGAGCTTGATCCCCCGGTAAATGCCGACGCGACGGGATTTTTGGCCGCAGCCGGGGAGCTGAAAAACGCCGGCGCAGAGCTGATCACGGTTTCAGACAGCCCGTCTGCCAAAGCGCGGATGGATTCATGCATGATTGCTTGCAGAGTGCGCCGCGAGATAGGCGTGGAAACGCTGCCTCATCTGACCTGCCGCGACCGCAACAGCATTGCGATGAAGGCGCTGCTCATGGGTATATATTCGGAAGGGATCAGAAACGTCCTTGTAGTCACAGGAGATCCTTTTGGGCAGGAACAAAAGAGCAGATACTACAAAAGCGTATTTGAGCATAATTCACGCACAATGACGCGCGGCATCCATGCGCTCGTCGGAAGCGCTTTTCCTGAGCCGTTTAATATTTACGGCGCGTTAAACGTCAACGCCGTAAACTTTGATTATGAGCTTTCAAAGGCCGAAGACAAGATCAGCGTCGGTATGTGCGGCCTCCTGACGCAGCCGGTTTTTTCCGACCGCGCCCTTGACAATCTAAAAAAAGCAAAAGAAACTCTCGGCTGCGCCATCTACGGCGGAGTCATGCCGATAGTCAGCGAAAGAAACGCTGTCTTTATGAATGAAAACGTTCCGGGAATATCCATCCCTGACGAAATTACAAGGCAGTATCACGGCAAGTCAAAAGAAGAAAGTACTGAACTTGCAATAAAGATCAGCCGCTCCTTTGCGGCCGACATAAAAAGCACGGCGGACGGAATCTATGTGATAACACCCTTCCTGCGCACCGATATTGTAAAGGAAGTCATAAAGGAATAGAAGCGGACGCTCTTTTCGCGCCTTACTTTTTTAACGGATTCCACCGCCCCCTGCTGTAGTATGAAGCAAAAAGAACGAAAAGCAGCAGATTGTGGGCTATCATGCAGGCCCAGGCGGAAACCAGCCCAAGCCCAAAAAGCCTCGTGCAGATAAAGGTTCCGAGGATACGGACGCCCCACATTCCGCATATATTAAAGACAAGAGGAACTTTTGTCTGACCGGCTCCCTGGAGCATTCCTTCCGTTACGATACTGACGCCGTAAAAAGGCTCAGAAATAGCCACCATCCGAAGCACAGTGGTGCAAAGCGCAAGTACCTGCGCGTCGTGAGTAAACAGACCTGCAAGCGCAGGCGCGAAGATGAAAAGCAATACTCCTGAAAACAGCATCATTGCTATCTCAAGAGTGATGATAACTCCCGCCTGGTCGCGCTGTCTTTTTCTGTCCCCGGCGCCGATCGCATTTCCGGAAAGCGTGGCTGCCGCGACCTGCATTCCGTATCCGGGAATATAGAAAACAGATTCAACGGTATTTGCAACGGTATGCGCGGCGGTTGCGATAGTACCGAGAGCGTTGATCATCGAGGCAAAGATCACATATCCGAAAGAAGTAATAAGTCTTTGGAGCATATTAGGGAGTGCCACCTTAAGAACCGGAAATAAGACTTTTTTGTCAGGTCTATATCCAAACCCGCGGGGGCTGATCCTGTCGCTGCGAAAAAGACCGATCAGCGTCAAAAGGCCCGCTGCGGCAATGGAAATCGCGCTGGCAATGGCCGCGCCGCTCACTCCAAGTCCCGCGCCTATCATAGTAAACTCCAGACCGAAAATTGAAAGCGTTCTTGTCGGATAAATAAGAAAGAAATTCAGAACAATATTTGCGAGGTTTTCAATGATGGCGATCTTCATAGGCGTTTTGGTATCGCCGGCGCCCTCGAGCACCATTCCCAGTATTGTGGACACCGCCTCGGGAAGCATGGCGGTATAAAGAATAAAGAAATAACGCGACGCGTCGCCTCGGATCTCGGGCGAGACGTTCATCCAGATGGGAATCACGCCGCTGATACTGAGAGTGAGAGCGGTAAAAACAATTCCGAGAACAAGAGAAATAAAAAGAGACTGGGCGGACGCACGGCGTGCTTTTTGCTCATCGCCTGCGCCGATGGCCTGTGATATATAAGCAACAAGCCCGACTCCGAGCGCCGAAGTAGAACTGCCTATGACCCAGCTGACCGTCGAGGTGCTGCCGACCGCGGCCGTCGCGGACGCACCGAGACTGCCGAGCATGGCATAGTCCACGTATCTGACCAGAGTATGCACCAGACCTTGCAGCATCATCGGCCAGGAGAGCCCTAAGATCACAGGCAGAAGCGCCTTTTGCTCCGGAGTACCTATTCTTCTGTTTGAACCGTTTTTTTCCATAATTCCCTTTTTGCCGCAAGGAATTATAGCACGAAGAAATCAGTGTATCAAACAGGAATTGCAAAACAGCGCGCCGTTAGTTTTTTATTAGTCGTTATATTATATAATAAAAAGAGATTTAAACGGGGCAATTGCCGCAAAACAAAGAAAAAAAGAAGGGGGGATAAAGCCCGATGAAGACTCCTTTTCAGGACGATTTGCAAAAAGCGCTCTCGCAAAAAGCTATTATGGGGGCTTTGTTCGAGAACTATGAAAGTATCTATGCAGTAAATATCACAACGTCATCATACAGATGTTATCATGAAAGCGATTCTTATGAAGCGCTGAAAATGGATATCAGCGGAGACGATTTCTTTGCCGATATGGAAGAAAACGTTTCAAAAAACATATACTTTGAGGATCAGGAATACGTCAAAAAAATGCTTTCAAAGGAGTTGATGCTCAAAGGCCTCGAAAAAGAAAAGTATTATTCTTTTGTATATCGCCTGGGCATTGACGGGGAACCTCTGTATCACAAGCTTCGCGCGACCAAGGACGTGATCGGCGGGCAGCCTTTTGTTCTGATAGGAATCAGAAATATCGACAGCGCATACCGCAGCGACAGGCAGCACTCCGAAGAAATAGCCGCGTTTCACAAGAAAGAACGAAATCATCTTGAGGCCATAATGGCGGGTGCGTCCGGCTATGTCGAGGCAAACATCACAAAAAACAAAATAACGGAATTATCACCGACTATGTTTTCAGAGGGGCTTTTGAAAGGCTTTTACTGTTCGGACGCAGAAAAGAGCGTCTATAGTGCTTTTGAAAAATGGACGGTGGAAAACGTGATCGTTGAAAACCGTGAAAAATACATACATATAAGCAGCCGCGAATATCTCATGGACTGTTTTAAAAACGGCGAGCGGCGAGCCTCCGTATCTTTTTCCGCGAGGACGCTCACGCAAAATATCCGCCAGTGCAAAAAGGTTTTTTATCTTTATCAGGATGACGTGACGGAAGACATACTGTCATTTTGCGTGGTCTATGACCTTACGGAGCAGCAGCGCAAGGAAAAAGAACTGCACGACCTTGAAGAAGCGCTGCAGCTCAGCAGGATCCAGAATTTTACAAGCCAGATGCAGCCGCATTTTCTGTATAATACTTTGAGCTCTATCCAGGAGATACTGCTCGAAGACCCGCAGTATGCGTCGGATCTTATCGGAGATTTCACGGTGCATCTTCGCAGCTGCATAAGGGCGATGGCAAACGACGCGCCAATGCCTTTTGTGCACGAACTGGAAAACATCAAAGCATACGTAAATATAGAAAAAATGCGTTTCGGAGAAAAGCTGAACGTAAAATACGATATAGAGGCGGAAGATTTCTCTATACTCCCGCTCAGCGTTCAGCCGATAGTGGAAAACGCGATCCGTCACGGTGTTTATGAACGAGGCACCGCAGGAGGCACAGTATGCGTTTCGTCAAAGGAAACTCCCGAGTTTTTTGAGATTTCGGTAAAAGACGACGGCGTGGGGTTTGACGTAAAAGAATATGAAAAAAATCTTGCCGAAGGCAGCCTGGATTCAACGGGATTAAAAAACGTGATCTTCAGGCTTGAAAAGGTTATGAATGCAAAGGTGAGCATTCATAGCCGCAAAGGCAAAGGAACAAAAGTCACCATTACTATCCCTAAGGAGGTTAAAAATGAGAGCGATCATAGTTGATGATGAGCCATTGATGCTGAAAAGATTTGTCAGACTCGGCGCGGATATTCCCGATCTCAATATAGCCGGTCAGTTTGAATCCGCGGGCGAGGCGCTCGAATTTGCAAAAAAGATCCCGGTTGACGCCGCTTTTCTTGACGTTGCAATGCCTGTGACAAACGGAATAGAGCTGTCAAAGGAACTTCGAAAGATCCGCCCTGACATAATGATCATCTTTGTCACCGCTTCCGAAGAGCATATTTGGGATTTTAACCGGATAGGCGGAGATTATTACATAATAAAACCATATACAAAAGAAACGATAGAAATGGCGATGGAGAGGATCCGCCTGATAGCCAGAAGGCAGGAGAAAGAACTGTTTATCCAGACGTTCGGCAGGTTCCTTGTGCTTAGAAACGGCGAGCCGCTTCCCTTTACCGGAAAGGCAAAAGAGATTCTTGCTCTTACGGTCATAAAAAGAGGCAAAGAAATCAGCAATGAGGAAATATACAGCACCATATGGGAGGATCGTCCCTACAGCAACGAACTGATGACTGTATATTACAACGCGCTTGGACGTCTTAAAAAAACGCTCCGCCAGGAGGGCCTTGAAAAACTGTTAATTTCCACACAGCGCGGGCAGATGATAAACACCGAAATGTTTGACTGCGATTATTATGACTGGCAGGACAAGAACATGAAAGAAAGAGATATTTTCACCGGCGAGTTCATGTCAGAATATCCGTGGGGAGCTTATATTCTGGCGGATATCATCAATGAGGGATAAAAAAACCGCATAAATAAAGCATTTTTTAAACATCCGAAAAAATTTCGGATGTTTTTTTATTTTTATGCGTTTTTGTTAGTGGGTTGTTACTGCGCGTTTATTATAATGCCCGTACTTGCAATGGTAGGGGGCGCCGGGATGAAAAAAACAGATTTAAGAAAGTACAGCAAAGCAGACTTGCTTGAATTGCTAATTGAGCAGAAAAAAAGAACGGATGAACTTGAAAAAGAGTTGTCCGAAGTTTATGAAGCCCTGAACGAAAAAGATCTGAAGATCAAAAAATCCGGCTCGCTCGCAGAGGCGGCGATCTCGCTCAGCGGAGTCTTTGAAGCGGCCGATAAAGCAGCCGCACAGTATATCGACAACGTAAAGAGAGTTTGCCTTGCAAAAAAGCAAACTCTTGAAAAGCGCGAGCGGGAAAGCAAGGCGGAAGCCGACAGGATCATCGCCAAGGCCAACAAGGAAGCCGAGCTGATAATAAAAAAAGCAAAAATGAACGAAGGGAAAGCATAAGCATTCCTATATCAGATAAGGTATGAGTCAAGCAAGTAAATCGGATCACGTGCCCTCCGCAGACGAACTTACCGCAGAGCTGGGCAGAATCAAAAAAAGAAAAAGAGTTTTTTATCTTATACGCAGTACGCTCAGCGTGCTGATCGTGGCGGCGGCGATAGCGGTCCTTGTATCAATGCTGTGGCTGCCGGTACTCAAAACATTCGGTCACTCCATGACTCCCACACTTGAAGACGGAGATCTGGTTTTGTCCGTAAAGACCCCGCATCTTGAGCAGGGCGATCTGGCGGCGTTTTACTCAAACAACAAGATATTGATAAAACGTGTGATAGCCGGCCCCGGCGACTGGGTGGTGATAGATAAGGACGGAGCGGTTTTTATCAACGGAGAAAAACTTGACGAACCGTATGTCAGCGAGGCGGCCTACGGAAACGCAAATATCGAGTTTCCGTATCAGGTTCCCGATTCAAGCTGGTTTGTGATGGGAGATCACAGAGCAACGTCCATAGATTCAAGAAATACGGCCGTAGGACCGGTTTATGAAGAACAGATAGTCGGAAAAATCATTTTTCGGCTTTGGCCTATGGGTAAGGTAAATTGACAGAGGAAGGTTTATGAAGAAAAAAATCAATCTTTCCGGACTTGAAGAGCTTCTCGGCTCTGCAAGAAAAAAACAAAAGACAACAAGGGCGCTTGCGGCGGTTTTATCCGTCCTTAGCGTGCTTGTTACCCTCCATATTCTGATCGTGCCCGCAATAACGCTGGAATCTGAATTCAAGTGCGGTTTGGAAGAGCATTTGCATAGTGAGGACTGTTATGCTCCTGACGGAGACTTTATTTGTGAAAAGACTGAACATCAGCATTCGGATGAATGTCTCGAAAAAGATGACGAGACTTCAGAGGGCACCGAGGGCGAAAGCGTCGGAGAGACTCAGACAGAGTGCGCAGAGTCAGAAGAAACTGTCGAAGAGGATATCCCGGAGGATATTTTTCTTGAGACTCCCGCAGCAGAACCCGAAGCGCCTGAAGGCGACGTAACACTCTTTTATGAAACAAAAAGCGGGATTGCCGTAACGGTTACCGGACCTGCCGCTTCTTTCCCTATCGAGAGAGAATATCTCGGACTGAAGGTCGATGAGATATCCGAGGAAACCGAAGATTTCGACGCTCTGGAAAAATATGACGAGCTCTCCGAAGATTACAGAAAAGAAGGCTTGAATGCCGGCTCGGTATATATGTTCGAGATCAAGCTGTTGTATGAGGGCGAGGAAATAGAGCCCACAGGACCTGTGCGCGTTTCCTTTGACGGCTTGTCCGACAAAATAGATTCGATAGTTCATCTCGGGGAAAATGAAAACGAAAGGATCCCGATAGAAAAATCAAAAGACAGGGAAGTGATTTTCTCCACAACGCATTTTTCCGTTTACGGACTTGTTTCGCTAAGGGGAGACGAGACTCCCAAAGAGCAGACCGAGACGAGCCTGACGGTAAAGAAAAACTGGTCTGATACGTGGAACAGCCATTCTCCCGTAACCGTAAAACTCATGAGAAGAGACGCGGAAGGACAGGCTCACGAGACCGGTAGAACGCTGACTCTCAGCGATGAAAACAATTGGGAAGCGACCTTTGACGGGATAGAGCTTCCCGCCGAAGGCGAAAGCTTTACCTACTTTATTGAGGAAAATCCGGTAGAAGGATATATCGCGCAGTACGAAGAGATCAAAAAGACGGAGCCGATCGACGGCGATATCTGGGTACCGGTTCCCGGAAATCAGATGACAAACGGCGGAACCTACGCCTTCTGTACTCGGTACGGAAACGGATATTATCTGATGAACAGAGGAAACGGCAATAATCTCGGAGCTGTATCCGCAGAGCGCCGCGGGACTCTTGAAGTCGGAGGAAACGTTTACAGCAGTTATCTTACAAACGTTCCCGAGTCTGCGGTATTTGACGCGAGCTCATACGGAAACGGATTTGCTCTCTCAAGCGCCTTGGACGGAATGTATCTGAGAGGGAATCAGTTTACACAGGCGATAAATAATTCCACTCCTTATATATGTACGAACGGGAAGATGTCCTGTTCATCCGGATACCTCTATCTTACGTACCATTTCGGCGGCGCCGGCTTTAATATGACAAATTACCAGCAGTGGGCTTCGGATTTCCAGCTTTATGAAAGACTCGTTCAACCGCAGGAAGAGAGCTATACGACTACCGTCAGAAATATCCGTATCTATCCGTCGCAGGGTATTATCGATCCGGATCCTCAGCTCCACAAAGAGATAGATTACCTGGGAGACGGCGGTGAAAACGAAGATACTACGCTTTCGGGGGATGATTTTTACAGACTTTACCTGGACGTAACCGGTTCTCACCAGCCGGTGGATCTGCTTATCGTAGCGGATATTTCAAACTCCATGGCAAATGATTTCGGCGGGGGAATGAGCAGACAGGCCGCGCTCGACAAGATCGTAAACGGAACGATCATTTCGGGAAGCGGAGCAAATGCCGTCCGTGACAATGACGGAATAATATACAACTTCCTCAATATGCACCATGAAAACAACGTGGCGGTCACCTGTTTTAACGGCGGCTGGAACGAGGTAAACAATGCCACCTACGAGGGCACGAAGGATTATCACAACCCTATCACCATGCCGTGGACGTCCCTTTCGGAAATGCCCAACGGCGGCGCGGAGCCCCGTGACTGCTACGCGAGAGTTACCAGAAACAACGAGCCCGGCGGAACGAACTATACGTCAGCGCTTCTTCGTTCGGAAGAACTGCTCTCGGATCCTGAAATTGCAAACAACAACCATATCAAGGTAATGATCTTCCTGACCGACGGCGAGCCGAACAGAATAATAGATGAAAACGGCGTCATCAGAGATGAAAACGCGCCGCATACTTATACGGAAAACAAGTTTGTGGAATTTGTCGCGGCGCATCCCAACATGGTTCCTTACATAGTGGGAATATCTCCCGACGCAAACAGCGGAGAGGCCTACAATACGCTTTCTTCGATAGCGGATAGAGCGCATCTTACGTATTATCCGGCAAACGACGCCAGGTATCTGCAGACCGTCTTGCAGACGATCATTGACAGAAGCAAATTTTCCCTGGTCCAGATCACTGATGAGCTCAGCTCATATGTGGAATACTACAGCGAGCAGCCCGATGTAAAGGTGACGAGGACCGATTCCGAGGGAAATCAGACGGTCGTCTGGGACAGCTCGGGACCCACGGAATACAATTTTGACCCCAACGGCAACAGCATCGTGCAAAGCGTCACTTTCCGGGAATCGGAAGACGGCTCGTCAACGGGAAAGGTAAACGTTACGTTTAATCCGCAGTGTCTGCTTGACGGCGAGAATACGTTTGTTCTTTCTTTCAACGTAAAAGTTACCGATTATGCAAAGACGCAGTTTGCCGCGGAAGGGTACAACGCGGAAGGCGATGAAGGAACGGATTTCGGCAATAATGAAACCAGTTCGTCGCAGGCCGGTTTTTATTCAAACAAGGACGCCTATATTACGTTTACCGCTTACGACGTCGGACACAAGACAAGCTATGATCATCCGGTAGTTCAGGTCGGTGCGGTGCTTCTCAAGCTTGTAAAGGTAAGCGCGGCAAACGAGACTCCTCTTGCGGGGGCGGGGTTTGATATTTACAAGGCGGCTGAGTCAACCCAGGAAGGCGCCGTGATCATTCCCGGACTTTCGCAGGAATACGGCGTGAAGATCAACGAAACGACGATAGTTACGGGAGACGGCGGAATGAGCGTTCCGACCGTTCTTGCTCCCGGAAAATACTATCTTGTTGAGACTCAGGCTCCGGACGGATACTATCCGACCGGAAAACCGGTAGTATTTAACATCAGTCCCGGCGGAATTACGGTGCTGGAGCTTGAAAACTACTCGGCAAACGGTCATGCGGGAGAGATAGACGAAGACGGAACGTTTTCGATCGTCATTGACAACAACATATCCCACCAGCTTCCGAATACGGGAGGAAGCGGTGTTGAAATATATACCTGGAGCGGACTGCTGATAATAGCAGGCGCATTGGCACTTAGTTTTAAGAAAAAAACCATTCAGAAATAATAAAAACATAAGAAAGGAAAAGACATGAAGAATTTCAGAAAGATTCTGGTATCTGCTATCACTGCGGCGATGCTCTTATGCCTGGCGGCACCGGCGTTTGCAACGCAGGTAGCAGTGGTTGGAGACGGAGACGGAAGTATCACGGTAACGAATGCTACCGAAGGAAAGACTTACCGCCTTTACAAACTTTTCGACGCTACGTACAGCGGCGACGCGGTTGCGTATTATTATACGAAAACCGCACAGGATGATCCGCTTTACGCGCTTTTGACGGCGGAGGGAAGTCCTTTTGTGCTGACTCAGATCGGAGATACGGACAAATACAGCGTAACTTCCGAGGCGACTGCGGCCGAGATCAGCGACTGGATCAAGAGCAATCTTGAGGAAAACGACGGTGAACTGTCTGACGGCAGTGTTCTCAAATCCATCAAGGAGATCACCGCTGCCGAGACTGAGATAAAATTTGACCAGCTTGCTTATGGTTATTACTTTATTACAAGTACTCTCGGCACTACAATCACGATTGACAGCAATACGCCTGACGAGACGGTTATCGACAAAAACCAGGGTCCCTCCTGGGATGTTGATGAGCAGGGAAGCGGCAAGGTAATTACTTCCGACAGCAACAAGACCTACACGCCTCCGACGCAGGAAAACTCGGTAAATGTCGGAGATACCGTTTCTTTCCAGATAGGTGTAAACACGACCAACTACAACGGCGACAAAGAGATCCTTGAGTATTATGTAAATGATGAACTTGGAAAAGGCTTCTCTTACGACAAGGAAAGTATCGTAGTCAAGATCGGCGATACGGTTCTTACGCAGGCTCAGGGCGATCCTGCAGTAGGAACCGAGTACAAGATCGAATGGGACGATGAAGCAAACAGCTTCAGGATCACCATCCCGTGGTACGATGCAGATACTGAGACCTTTGCTTCCGAAAATGCGAACAATACGATCACCGTAACTTATAACGCAACTCTCGAAGCTAATGACGATACGGTATATGCCGGCGCCGGAAACAAAAACAAAGCGACGTATGACTTTAAAGACTCGAGCGATACCGAACCCGAAGAGCCGGGAACTCCTTATCATACCGTCGAGGAAAAGGAAACTGTTACTTATACTTTCGCACTTGGTTTTGTAAAGATCGACGGAAAGACGAAGGAGCCGCTTACGGGCGCTGAATTCAAATTACAGAATCCTGACGGCGCTTATATCGTTGCCACAGGAGAAAACGGCGATTATACCTACAGCGGAACGACCGATGATGAGGCCGCAGCTACCGTATTTGTTACGGACGCAAACGGACAGCTTCTCGTAAAGGGTGTTGCCGAAGGCAAATACACCGTAATCGAGACCAAGGCTCCCGACGGCTACAATCAGCTCGCATCTCCTATGGAGATCACTGCGACTATATCCGGTTCTTCGACCTATACCACCACTTATACGACCTATTATGACGAAGACGGCAATCAGGTTGAAACCCAGCAGGAAAACGGCACGACCCTTACGAGAACATATGATGTAAACGTAACGGAGCTTGTCATCGAAAACAATGCGGGAACGCTTCTGCCTGAGACCGGCGGAGTAGGAACCACTTTGTTCTACATAATAGGAAGCATAATCGTGGTAACGGCTATCGTTGCTCTTGTAGTTGAAAGGCGCATGAAGAAAGACAACGAAAACGGATAAATATTTGGGATAAATCTTTGAAAAAGAAAAAAACAAATATAATAATCGTTGTTATCTTTTTGATTGGTCTGGTTGTCTTGCTTTATCCATCAATAAGTAACTGGTGGAACCTATCGAGACAGTCAAGAGTTATTTCCGATTATGTAAGTGCCGTTAACGACTTGCCTACCGAGGATCGAGAAGCGATGTTGTACGAAGCGGAAAAGTATAACAAAACGCTTTTGTCCAAAGGCGACAGGTATGAAATGAATGGTTTTGAGAAAGATGAATACAGTAATCTTTTGAACATTGATGGTAACGGCACAATGGGGTATCTCGAAATACCCAAAATAAGTGTTTCGATGCCGATCTACCATACCACCGACAGCGACGTTTTACAGTTTGCGGCCGGGCATATACCCGGGACGTCGCTTCCGGTGGGAGGCGTCGGTACACATTGTGTCTTATCGGGGCACAGAGGGCTTCCTTCGGCAAGGCTTTTTACAGATCTGGACAGGCTCCAGACCGGTGACATTTTCCGAGTAAATGTCCTGGGGAAAAGTCTTTGTTATGAAGCGGATCAGATAAGAATAGTTGATCCGGATAATATCGAAGCCCTTGAGATCGATCCGGAAGCGGATCTGTTTACACTGGTAACCTGCACTCCGTACGGCGTAAACACGCATAGACTTCTTGTAAGAGGTCACCGTGTAAGTGAAGATTTTACTGAAGGCGAGGTCTATTTTCCGTCGGAGGCTATCCGTGTGGAACCCATTATAGTAGCGATCGTTGTATTTGTCCTGATCCTGTTGCCGATACCGGTAATACTTAGGGTAAGAGACAAAAGACGCTGAGGGCTCTGCTTTTGCGATAGTCTGCAAAAGAAAGGAAATGTCATGAAAGGACAAAATAGAATCTTATGTCATGCGATCGCGGCGCTCATCTGTCTGCTGCTGACTTTCAGTCAGGTTTATGCGCAGCCGAGCGATCCGATTGCTTTTGACGGCAATATTGAAATCCACTATTCTGACGGAAATACCGGACTTGAGGGTGTTAACTTCATGATATATGAGGTTGCTGCTTTTGATGAAAGCAACGTGCTTGCTGTTACGGATGCCTTTGCGGATTATCAGATCGATTTTGATTTCCAGGACGGCAGCGGAATGCGTGCGCTGGCACAGACGATAGACGCGTACGTGGTCAGAGACGGTATTGCCCCTGTTATGGTGCAACAAACCGACGCCTCAGGGACGACGGTTTTTGCGGGCTTGCGCGGTCTCTACCTGGTGCGCGGAGAGGAGGCCGTCATAAACGGCAACCTTTATACGCCCGAGCCTACGCTCATCTGTCTGCCGTATCTGGATGAAGATCATAACGTAAACTACAGCGTTTCTATAGAACCTAAAAAGGACGTTGTTCCGCTTCCGGAGGAAGTGTCTGTTTCGGTTGTCAAGGTTTGGAGTGACAGCGGCAGGGAAGAGTTTCGCCCGAAAGGGATAAGCATAGAGCTTTATAAAGACGGCGAAAAAATTGATACTGTTACCTTAAACAAAGACAACAACTGGCGATATTCCTGGGACGGACTTGATGCGGCATATTCTTATCGCGTAACCGAAGAAAGTGTTCCTGAAGGTTATACCGTTCGAATAGAACGTGAAGAAAAGAGTTTTGTCGTTACCAATACGATCGTTCCCGGAAAGCCGGAAAAACCTGACGAGCCGAAACTGCCCCAGACAGGCATGCTTCAATGGCCGATACCGGTAATGGCAGCGACAGGAATCATTTTGCTGCTGCTCGGTCTTTTCGGCAAGAGATTTTTCAAAAAAAATGACGAAGACAGATCATCTGCTCTTCGCAGGGTACTCGTGCTTATCGGGGCGATCCTGATCGCCGGGGCAGCCGCGCTGTTTGCTTACAACAAGGTCAGCGAGGCGAACGCGGAAGAAAGATCAAAACAGATTCTGAGACAGATGAAGGATAAAGAGGAGGAAACAAACGATACCTCCACCACCTCTTCCGACACCGAACTGTTTCGGAAGATCCCGGAAATAGAGATGCCCACGGAAAAAATCGACGGCAAAAGATATATAGGGGTAATCGATATCCCGTCATTAAAGATCGAATTGCCGGTACTTGAAAATTGGAGCTACGAAAATCTAAAGATATCTCCCTGCCGCTGGTTTGGTTCTGTTTATCAGGACAATATGGTAATAGCGGCTCATAATTACGAGACGCATTTTGGAAAAATCTACTCTCTTAACGAGGGAGATAGAATATATTTTACCGACGCTGACGGAAACAGATTTGAATATTTCGTTGCTGCTGTGGAAATATTATCGCCGTACAGCGCCGAGACAATGAAAGACCCCGGATGGGACTTGTCGTTGTTTACCTGCACATACGGAGGGCGGAACCGCGTCACGGTCCGCTGCTCGAAAATCAGCAGCAGTTGCTCCTGAAGGGTTTTCGAAGGTATGTCTGATAACAAAAACTGTTCGCGCTACCCCGCGCGAGCGTAATCCGAAAACTTCTTAAGGCTTTAGTTTGTAACCGTTTGAATCAAGTTTTACCTGCACCCCATTTCTTCATTTCCTCATATTATCGGAGGCCTGAAGGGAGCAACTTTTTTGGATGGATCATATCGGCAACGTAAGTTGTGTTTTGGCATTTTTATGTTCCTTCTGACGGGGCGGCGAATTAACACTTCGCCGCCTTTTTCATTTTTTTATTGACAAAAGCTGAACGGCGATGCTATAATGCCTACAAAACATATAGGCATTAAGTGTTTTGAGCTGGTTTATCTGCGAAAAGCGCAAGGCACGGATGCCTTAAATATTAGGAGGATGCAATGAAAACTTACGAACGGATTACAGATCTTATAGGAAAAACCCCGCTTTTAAAGCTTACGAATTATATTCGTGAAAACGGGCTTGAAGCGGATGTTTACGGAAAACTGGAGTATTTTAATCCCGCCGGGAGCGTAAAGGACAGGATCGCAAAAGCCATGATCGACGATGCTGAGGCAAAGGGACTTTTAAAGCCGGGTGCTGTCATTATCGAGCCGACGAGCGGAAATACCGGAATAGGACTTGCCGCGGTCGCAGCTTCCAGAGGCTATAAGATAATTCTTACTATGCCTGAGACGATGAGCGTTGAGCGCAGGAATCTTTTAAAGGCTTACGGCGCACAGGTTGTTTTGACCGAAGGAGCCAAGGGGATGAAGGGAGCTATCGAAAAAGCGGAAGAGCTTGCGAAGGAGACTCCCGGAAGCTTTATCCCGAGCCAGTTTACGAATGCCGCCAATCCGGCAATTCATCGTGCGACTACGGGCCCGGAGATTTGGGAAGATACAGACGGTAAGGTTGACATTTTTGTGGCCGGCGTAGGTACCGGAGGTACCGTTTCGGGAGTCGGAGAATTTTTGAAATCAAAGAATCCGAATGTGAAGGTCGTGGCCGTTGAACCCGCCTCGTCGCCTGTTTTGTCAAAGGGAACCGCAGGCCCTCACAAGATACAGGGAATAGGAGCGGGTTTCGTTCCGAAAACGCTCAATACGGAAATATATGACGAGATAATCACGGTTGAAAACGAAGACGCTTTTGCGACCGGAAAAGCGCTTGCCGCAAAGGAAGGCCTGCTCGTCGGAATTTCATCGGGCGCGGCGGTTTTTGCGGCGGCTCAGCTTGCAAAGCGACCCGAAAACAAGGGCAAAGTCATAGTCGCTCTGCTTCCCGACACGGGCGAACGCTATCTTTCCACCCCTATGTTCTCGGAATAAAAACGGCAGGCATATGATCTGCCCTTAAATGACATAAAAAGCGGCGCCGTTTATCGGTGCCGCAAATCTTTTGTTTAAATAATGTAATTGTTGGAATAGGAGCCGGTTTGCCGGTCAAGGATATCCTGAAGAGTGATCCCGTCAAGATACTCATTTATGACTTTTTCAAGTCCCTGCCATACGGGAAGAGTCGCGCAGTCGGCGCTTCTGTCGCACCCTGCGGGCTCGCAGTCCAAACAGCTGACCGGCGCAAGAGAACCTTCGGTGAGGCGCAGTATCTCGCCGACCGTATATTTGTCCGGCGATTTCGCAAGCATATATCCCCCTTGAGAACCGCGGTTTGTGCGCAGGATACCGGTTTTGTTGAAGACGGGGATGATCTGCTCCAGATATTTTTTTGAAATATTCTGGCGCTCCGATATTTCTTTTAAGGCAATAAAGCCGCTGCCCTGACGCTCAGCGAGGTCAACAAGCATGCGAAGCGCATAACGACCTTTTGTGGATATTTTCATAAAAATCACCTCTGTATTTTATGCTATAATATTACTATAGATTTGGTAGGTATTCAAGTGCCCTTAAGCCCGGGCCAAGGAGAAAAACAATGACAATACAACAGCTTAAATACGTGATAACCATTTCGGAAGCCGGTTCTTTGAACAAAGCGGCCGAGACACTTTACGTTGCCCAGCCTTCGCTTACGAGCGCGGTAAAAGAGGTCGAAAAGGAAATAGGTATCGTTATTTTTAACAGAAGCGGACGCGGCGTTACGCTCACAAACGACGGGACGGAGTTTCTCCGGTATGCCCGCGAGGTCGTGCGCCAGTATGACGGCCTTATGGAGAAATACGTGACGGGCGGCAAGCTGAAAAAGAAGTTTGTGATTTCATCGCAGCACTATTCTTTTGCCGTAAAAAGCTTTGTGGAAATGGTAAAACAGTTCGACACCGAGGAATATGAGTTTGCGATACGCGAAACGCAAACGAGAGATGTGATAGGATCGGTCGCTTCGGGCAAAAGCGAGATAGGAATTTTGTTTCTCAGCGATTTCAACCGGAGAGTCCTGGAAAAGCTTTTTGCCGGAAACGGCCTTGAGTTTCACCATCTGATAGACTGCAATGCGTACGTTTATCTGTGGAAAGGACATCCTCTTGCGAAAAACAGCTCTATACGCTTTGAAGAATTAAACGATTATCCGTGCCTGTCTTTTGAACAGGGACAGGAAGGGTCGTTTTACTTCGCCGAGGAAATATTCAGCACCGCAAATTATACCCGCACCATAAAAGCCACCGACCGCGCAACAATGCTGAATCTGATGGTGGGCTTAAACGGCTATACGCTTTGCTCCGGGATCATTTGCGAGGAGCTTAACGGAACCGATTTTGTCGCGGTGCCTTTTGACGCGGGCTCCGGTGATAAAGCAGATGAGAGTGGGGGCGAGGCCGAAAGTAAAGCCGCCGGCGAGGGAGCAGGCAAAGGCGATAACGCGGCCGCCGGCGAAGGGGCAGGCAAAGGCGATAACGCAGCCGCCGGCGAAGGAGCAGGCAAAAGTGATAACGCAGCCGCCGGCGAGGGGGCAGGCAAAAGTAATAACGCAGCCGCCGGCGAGGGAGAAAAAATGGAGATTGGCTATATCATGAAGAAAAACATGATTCCGAGCCGGATGGCGGAGCTATATATAGAAGAATTAAAAAAATATCTTAAAAAGCAAAAGGCCTGATTTCCCCTCCGCTTTTTTATCTGAACGCGGCCAGATAAAGTGGTGCCCGGATATAGATTTTCCCTATTACCTATCATTTAAATAGGATATTGGATTTAAGCGCCCGGCTGCCTTACAATTTGCTCATAATAATTCTTTGAAAAGAGGTAAGAAAATGAGCAATTATAAATTTGAAACGCTGCAGCTTCACGTGGGACAGGAACAACCCGATCCGGCAACGGATTCCCGCGCGGTACCTATTTATCAGACCACTTCATATGTATTTCACAACAGCGCTCACGCCGCGGCCAGGTTCGGACTTGCGGACCCGGGAAACATTTACGGCAGGCTTACAAATTCCACCCAGGATGTTCTTGAAAAGAGAGTCGCCGCATTGGAAGGCGGCGTCGCCGCGCTTGCGGTGGCCTCAGGTGCTGCGGCCATCACTTATGCGATCGAAGCAGTCGCTCAAAACGGTGATAATATCGTTGCACAAAAGACCATTTACGGAGGGAGCTTTAACCTGCTTTCCCACACTCTTCCAAATTACGGCGTCAGCACTACTTTTGTAGACATACACAATCTTGACGAAGTGGAAGCGGCTGTCGCATCAAACACCAAAGCGATCTTTATAGAAACCCTCGGAAACCCAAACAGCGATATACCGGATATCGAAGCGATAGCCCGGATCGCGCATGCGCACGGCATTCCGCTCATCATTGACAATACCTTCGGAACGCCGTACCTTATCCGCCCCATAGAATACGGAGCAGATATAGTTGTTCACTCTGCGACAAAATTTCTCGGCGGCCACGGAACCACGCTCGGCGGAATAATAGTGGATTCCGGAAAATTCGACTGGAAAGCAAATGCAGACAAGTTCGCGCCCATAGCTAAGTCAAATCCAAGCTACCACGGAATTTCTTTTGCGGACGCGGTAGGTCCGGCGGCGTTTGTCACATATATCCGTGCAATACTTCTTCGCGATACCGGCGCGGCCATTTCGCCTTTCAACGCCTTTTTGCTTCTTCAGGGGATCGAAACGCTTTCGCTCCGCCTTGAAAGGCACGCGCAGAACACAAAAAAAGTCGTTGAGTATCTGTCAAACCACCCTCTCGTAGCAAAAGTGAATCATCCCTCGCTTCCCGACCACCCGCAGCACTCCCTTTACAAAAAGTATTTTCCGAGCGGCGGCGGCTCTATTTTTACGTTTGATATAAAAGGCGGCCAAAAGGAAGCGCATGCTTTTATCGATGCGCTTGAGATATTCTCGCTTCTGGCAAACGTTGCAGACGTAAAATCGCTGGTAATACACCCCGCGACCACTACGCATTCGCAGCTTTCGGAAAAGGAACTTAGCGATCAGAATATTTATCAAAGCACGATCAGGCTTTCGATAGGTACAGAACATATCGATGATATAATCGGTGATTTGGAAAAAGGGTTTGCTGCGCTGGGATAAACCCAAGCGACAAATGATTCTGCGTGACGGCGCCGGATGGGTGCAGAGGAAACAGTTTTGCTCTGTAGTGCACCCAAAAAGCGCCCCGCAAGTGCAAATCAGGGTGCAGAGGAAGCGGTTTTGCTCCGTAGTGCACCCGCCCGGCGCCATGCAAGTGCAAATCAGGGTGCAGAGGAAGATGTTTTGCTCTGTAGTGCACCCGAAAAGCGCCCCGCAAGCGTAATCTAAGGTGCAGAGGAAGCGGTTTTGTCCCGTAGTGCACCCATTCAGAGCCCCACAAGTGCAAATCAGGGTGCAGAGGAAGAGACTTTGCTCCGTAGTGCACCCATAGCATAGCAATGCGAGGCAAAAAGAAAAAAGGAAGTCGTTTTCGACTTCCTTTTTGTGATTAACAGACAAAATAGCCCAAAGCAGCACATCATCAATCCGTTTGTCCCGACAAACCGGAATTTGTAAATGTTTCAGTCCCATAAATCGCAGGGGTTTTATCGTTGAGTCTGGTGTTCAGACAAGAATATACCCTCTGAATCCGCGCACAGAATAGTAGGAATCCGCTCCGTT
>DFFO01000001.1 GCA_002369255.1 Lachnospiraceae bacterium UBA3774 | reverse complement strand
AAGATTTGCAATGCTGCGAAGAAGGACCATTCCGCCGCCTTCGCCGCCTACCGAACGGTTGTTCCTGATCGTACCGCCGGTCATATCAAATCCGGTATTTGTGCTGATATAAAGACCGCCGCCGTGTCCGGTTTTGGAAGTCTTATTGCCGCTGATAGTGCCGCCGCTCATCGTCATATGAGAGCCCTTGCCCTGGACGAGAACGCCGCCGGCATTAAGCGCCGTATTGTCGGAGATGGTGCCGCTCTTTAATCTCAACTCGCCGACAGCTCTTAAAGTCTCGCCGCCCGAAGTATATGACGCGCTCGAGAACATTATTCCGCCGCCGTTTCCGGTAGCTTTGTTGGAAGATATTTCAATTCCCTGTACGTCAAGATCCGCTCCGGCGGCAAATACTCCGCCGCCGTTCATACCGGTGCTGTTGCCGGTAATGCTGCCGCCCTTAAGCAAGGCTTCTTCAGTCCTGTAAACCACAAGACCGCCGCCGCTGCCTTTCGCGGTATTGTTTCTGATCTTTCCGCCGGTCATGACAAACGTCGTTCCGTTACTTGAGAAGATACCGCCGCCCTGCTTTGTGGTGCTGTTCTTTTCGATAGTACCGCCGGCAAGCGTAAACTTCGATCCGTTGCTCTGCACAAGGATTCCGCCTGCGTTTTGCGCAGTATTTCCGGATATGGTGCCGCTTTTCATGGTCACGGTGGGAATGGCTCTGTTGGTCTCGCCACCGCTGGTATAGCCTACGGATGTGATTCCGACGCCGCCGCCGTTTTCTTTTGCGGTATTATTCTTTATTGAAGTGCCGTCAAATACTGTCTGTGCGCCGCTGACGTAAACGCCGCCGCCGTTTGAGCCGGCTGTATTGCCGGAGATTGTGACTGTGCGGAGATTGGCGGTAGATCTGTAGAGCATAATTCCGCCGCCGTGTCTTTCGGCGCTGTTGCCGGTCACCGTGCCGCCGGTCATTTCAAAAGTGCCGTTTGTGCTGATATATATCGCGCCGCCGTCCGTAGCTGATTTGTTTGCGCTGAAAGTACCGCCGCTTATTTTTGTAACACATGAGCTTTCCGTCAGGATGGCTCCGCCGTGTTCAGCGCTGTTGCCGGTGAATTTTCCGCCGCTGATATTTAATTCTTTGCCTTTTGTGCTGATCGCGCCGCCGTCGCTTCCAATGCTGTGGTTTGCGATGGTTCCGCCGCTGATATTGATAACCGTGCCGGACTGTGCATAGATACCGCCGCCGCTGGCGCTGATCGTATTTCCGGAAATCGTTCCTCCGGACATATTCATTTTAGCCGCAACCGCAAGATAAACCGTTCCGGTGCTGCCTGTATTATTTGAAATGGTTCCGCCGTAGAAGTTGAAGGTTCCGGGCTTGTAGGCGTCTCCTATATCCGGATCGCCGCTGTATCCGTAGATACGGACAGCAGCGCCTGCAGTTGCTTTATTGCCGGTCAGCTTGCCGCCGTACATATTGAATACGCCACCGTTGCGGTTTACGGTCTCGCTGCCTGAGGTTACGGCGCTTCTTCCGAGAACGTAAACTGCTCCGCCTTCACTTCCGCTGTCAGCGGAAGAATTGTTTCCGGTAATGGTTCCGGCAAACAGATTCAGCGTTCCGTCAGGCTGTACTCTTAAAGACGCTCCGTAGCTGCTCGTTCCTCCGGTGATCTTTCCTGCGCCTGTATGATCCGTGATCGATACAGTGCTTTCATTTGCAACACGCAGAACTCTCTTTCCTTCCGTGGTCTGATTTACGGTATGACCGTTCAGGCAGAGGTTGATGACTGAACCTTTGGCAGTGATTGCTTCATCGGTCAGAGTAACGTCGTCCGTAAGGAAGTAGCTGCCGCTTGTCGTAGGAAGGGTAGTGGAAGACTCCCATGCCGTCCACGTAATGTCGGCATGATCGCAGCCCTTGCCTTTTCCGGATACGCATACGCAATGTGTATGGCTTCCGTCTTCATCAATATATATCTGTCCGTCTTTAACGGTCAGTTCCTTGTAGCCGCTGTCGCTGGTGAAATATGCCAGCTCATCGCCCGTTCCGGCGACGCTGACCGCGGCAGGAGTGACCGCAGTGGATATACCTATCTGGGATCCCACTTCGAGATCATGAGGATTTATCGTTACTGCGGAAGCAATATAAATATTGTTTTCTTTTGAAGAATCTTTATTTCCGGAAATCACGGTCTTGCCGGAAAATTCAGCAACAAGATCAGCAGAGCCAAGATAAATGCCGCCGCCAAGTCCGGAGGCTTTGTTTCCGGTAATCTCCGCATCTTTTACGAGCAGGCTGTTCGCAGTGTTTATGCAAAGAGCACCGCCGTTTACCGCCGCCTCGTTTCCGGTGATCTTGCCGCCGGTGATGTTGACGTTTGCGCCCGACTGAGTATAGACGGCTCCGCCGCTCTTTGAAGTGACGTTGTCCTTTATCTCGCCGCCGTAAACGTTCAGATTTGAATTTGTTCCGACATAGATAGTTCCAGTAGAACCGTTGTTGTCATGGATAGATCCGCCGTAAATATTTGCCGTGCCGGGTTTGTATGCGTCTCCGATATCAGCGCTGCCGCTGTATCCGTAGATACGGAGCGCAGATCCTACTCCGCCGTTGTTTCCGGTGATCTCGCCGCCGTACATATTGAATACCGCGCCGTCAAGAGGAGTGGAACTGCCGTTGATGGATACAGTACTTCTGCCCAACAGATAAACGCCTGCGCCCTCGCCGCCGTCAGATGCGTCCGAAGTATTGCCGGTGATCTTGCCGCCGTACATATTGAACGTCGCACCCGCCTGCACTCTGACGCCCGCGCCGTAAGTACTGTTGCCGCCGGTGATACTGCCCTGTTCATCCTGGCAGTCGGTGAGGTTGAAGGTGACGAGCTCTTTTACTCTGATGACCCTGGCAGAACCGCTTCCCGTAATGGTGTGTCCGTTGAGACAGATCGACGTATCCGCAGTAAATTCTGCCGTTGCGGTAAGCGTAACGTCAGTAACAAGATAGTAGTTTCCGCCCGCAGAAGGAAGCGAAGTGCTGTCGGTCCATGCGGTCCATCCGAGCTCTTCGTGCTCGCCGCAATCCGTATGACCGTACAGGCAATGACTATGGGTGGCTTTGAGAGCAACCCTGTCATTCTTTCTGACAACGACGTATGAACTGTCGTCACTTGTGAAATATTGTTCGCTGCCTGAAGAGACAACTATTCCTTCGGGGGATATATACAGACCCGCTCCGCCGTCATTTGTATAACGGTTGATATTTGTGCTTGACGTACTTACAACTTCAAGGCTGACAGCAACGTCCGAGCCGTCCGCCAAGCCTTCCGGAGCTACCGAAATATACGTGTATTCGGCAGATGATCCGTTTCCGATCTGTCTGAGATATACGTTTTGTTCTTTCGAGCCCTTATTGGTATTGCCGCTGATGATGACTTTTCCCTTCAGAGTCACCTCGGGCATTCCGAAAGTAGAGTTTTTGGCTACGTGAACCGCGCCATATCCGTTGCTGCTGGTATTATTGTTTCCGCTGACGGTAACGTCCTGCAGAACGTGCGTGCCGCCGTAGTACGTAAGCGCCGAGCAGTTCGCAGCCTTGTTTCCTGTTATTTCAGTGTCTTTGATAACGGATTTTGAACCGTTTGTCAGATGGATAGCTCCCGTTTCTCCGCCCGCCGTGTTTCCGGTAAACGAGCAGCCCGTAATTGCGACTTCAGACTGGCCGCTGGCAAAGATCGCACCACCGTTTGCAGAGCTCTGGTTTGAGCTAAACACGGTGTTTGTTATTTCGGCAGTCGCGCCGGTCATGTAGATGGCTCCGCCGCTGCCGGACGTGGCGCTATTGCCGGTTACGGTAACATTGCTGATATGGAGCTCTGCTCCGGCAGCCAGATAAATAGCTCCGCCGCCCTGAGGACTTCCGCCCGTCAGAGTTCCGCTGCCAAAGGAATCGTCGGTGACCGTAAGCTTTCCGCCGTCGTATACGTAGAAAATGCGCTTTCCGGACGCCGCGGTGACGGTATGCCCATTCAGGCATATTTCAACGTCAGCTCCGGCAGGGATAGAAGTCTGCGCAGCAAGATTTACGTCTGTCGTAAGGTAATATTTTCCGGAATTTGTGGGAAGCCCCGTCGCATTCGTCCACGAAGAATATGCCGTTTCGCCGTGCATATGGGGAGTTTCGACCGTAACTGTGCACGTTGCGGTAAAACCGCCGTCTTCGGTAGTGACGGTAATGACTGCGGTTCCTTCGGAAACGCCCGTAACAAGACCCGCGTTATCAACACCGGCGATTTCCGGATGATCGCTGCTCCACGTAACGTTCTGATTTGTTGCGGAAGCGGGAATAACCGTTTCGGTAAGCTGAAGCGTGCCGCTTATCGCTACAGATGCGGTTTCGGGAACAACGCTGACTCCGCTCACGTCAACGCCTTCTTTGAGGGCCAGACGTCCTTCGCTGCGGTAAACTACGTAGTTCGCGTTGTCCGCAAAGAAGTACTGTTCGCTTCCGGCAGGCACCGTGTTTCCGGCGGCCGTGATATAAAGCCCTTCTCCGCTGTATCTGTCCACACTGCTTGATTTTTCAAGGCTGATACCGATCTCCGCTCCTGTCGAAAGCCCCGAAGCGTCAACTGCAACGTATGAATAGACGGGTGCGGCCGCAAATTGACGAAGGAATACGTTCTGAGCGGCACCCGAGCCGTTTACGTTATTTTTGATCTTGGTGGCGCCTGAAAGAATAAGTGTCGCCATATGAGAACTTCCGTTGACGGTTCCGCGGCTTACGTGAACCGCGCCGAATCCGGACGTGGAAGTGTTGTTTTCTATATCGACGCCGTCAAGCATAACGTCGCCGCCAAGAGTAACTATGGCGCTGCCGTTTTTCGCCTGGTTGCCGGTAATAACCGTATCGGTGATCACCGCTGTTGCGCCGCCTGTAAGGAACATCGCGCCGCCTTCGCCTCCGGTGGAGTTGTCAGTGATCTGCGCGTCTGTGATGTTAATCTGAGATTTTGCTCCGGCATACAGGAAACCGCCGTGTTTGGCGGCAGACGTATTGCCGGTGATCGTGCCGCCGCTGATATTGAGCTTTGCTCCGGCGTGATCGGCTACGGTCGTGCCCGCCATGACTATGGCGCCGCCGCGAGTGGCGGTATTGCCGGTGATCGTGCCGCTGTACATATTAAATACGGCGCCGTCATAATTTGCGTTGCCTGAGGCAAGATAGACAGCTCCGCCTTCACCGCCCTGAGTAGTGGAGCCGCTGGTTACGTCAAGGGATTTTCCTCCCGTGATGGTAATATCGCGCATATTAAATACAGCTCCGGTTCCGACGTTTATCGCGCCGCCATAGGTGCGTGTGCCGCCTATGATCTTGCCGGGAACGGTATTGTCGTCCATTACGGTAAGCGTTGTTCCGGAAGAAAGGCTGATTGCTCTGCCGCTTGCGGGCGCATTTACCGTATGACCGTTAAGACAAAGATTGATGATCTGATTTGCGGGTATTGTGCAAATCGAGCTAAGAGTAATGTCGTTTGCAAGATAATAATTTCCGCTTGCAACGGGAAGTGAATTTGCGGACGTCCATTTTTCAAAGCTGAGTCCGTCATGCTCATGTACTGTAGCTTCGGTAACAGTTACAGTGCAAGTGTCGGTAAAATCGGAATTTACCGTAGACGTGGCTGTAATTACGGCTGTTCCTTTGGCCACTCCCGAAACTACTCCGTTTTCATTTACGGTAGCTACCGCGGGAGCAGAGCTCTGCCACGTCAGGCCTTTTTCGCTTTCAGGAGTGTTTCCGGGGATATACTGCGGCACGATCGTAGCAGTCTTTCCTGCTTCGACAGACGCAGACGCGGGAAGGCTGATGCCTTTAAGGGCCGCAGCGGTAATAACGAGCTTGCCGGTTCCGTTGTCGTCAAGCATTTTTGTGGTATCGTTTTCCCAATCCCAACTGCCCTTTAAAGTACCTGTGATCGTTGCAACGTACGTGTTTGTAGGCTCGGCAGCATATCTTACGCCGATTCTGGTGTCATCCGTGGGATTTACTACCTTGAAGGTATTTGACGCGCTCTGTGCGCAGAAATCATAAGCTCCGTCATGTCCTTCCCAGGTGTTTCCGTAGATAACGTTTTTGCCTTCAAGCGTCGTATTGTCGGACGATACGTAAACCGCTCCGAACGGAGATTTGGTCGCCGACAGACCCTTATTGTCGGTAATCGTACAGCCTGTGATCTTTAAAGCGGCGCCGGACGTTGAGTATATCGCGCTGCCGGCATGCTTGCTTGTATTGTTGTGAATATTCGCGTTTTTAACGGTAACTGTCTTTGCGGTAGCTGTTGAAAACGTAAATACTCCGCCGTACAGCTCGGAGCTGTTGTTTTTGTATTCGCCTCCGTCCACGGTAAGCGTACCGGCGACCATTTTAAGAAAGCCGGCCGGATATCCCGTCGTCGCGGTGGTTCTGCAGTTGTTTACCGTGCAGTTTTTTAAGGTAACCGAAGTGGAGCTTCCCTGAATATAGAAGTTTCCGTTTGAACCGGAAGTGGTAAGATCTTCGAAAGTACAGTTCTCAAAAACCGCCGTTCCGTTCTGGATAGCGATAGTCGTACCTGAACTGTTGTAACCGGAAAAGCGGACGTCTTTTACGCTCAGAACGTTCCCTGCGGTATTAAGGAAGAAGACTGTTCCTACCGCATTTGCGGCATATGAGAATCCTCCGGCCGAAGGGATGCTGTTTATGACGTGCAGTTCATATGCAGCAGCATTTGACCGCAAATATCCGTTGACCGAAGCGGTACCGGAGAGAGTGACCGTTTGTCCGTGGAGATCGAGATTCAGCGTAGATCCAAGTAACGAATCCCTGTTTGATATCTGAACGTCGTCAGTCAGATAATAGTTTCCGCCTGAGGGAAGCTTGTCTGTCTGTTCCCAGGGCTGATACGTGATATCGCCTATGGTGATGGCTTCCGCGGCCGTCGTAACAACGGGTGCATACGAAATAACCAAAGTCAGTGATATCAACGCTGCCAATAATCTTTTTATCCTCATTTTTTCTCCTTAACAATCAATTCAAGCCCATTATGACAAAGTTGGGCTATTCTATGTAAAATATTTTTACTATTAACAAAACGCTATGACTCCATTGGTATTATATCACCTGCTTTACATCAAATAATATGAATGTTTTTCATGGAACGTGTGCGTTTTTGTGGTTTTAAATCGTATTTGTGAAAAAATTGTCTATAAATGGGGATTTTAGAGAAAAGTGGGGACGGTAAAATTTCCGTCCTCACTTTTTATAACGCAAAAGACCTGTTAAAGTCCCATTTCCTCCTTGACTTCGCGGAAGCATTTTACTGCAAAGTCAAGGTCTTCTTTTGTATGGCCGGCGGATATCTGAGTACGTATGCGGTCGCGGCCCTTCGGAACTACCGGATAACAGAATCCGACTACATATACGCCTTTTTCAAGCATGCGTTTTGCAAATTCGTTTGCGATCTTCGGGTCATAGAGCATGACAGGGACGATCGGATGCTCTCCGGGCAGCAGGTCAAAACCGGCTTTTTCCATTTCCTGACGGAAATAACGGGCATTTTCGTGAACCTTGTCGCGCAGCGCCGTTGATTCATTCAGCATTTCGATAGTCTTTAACGTCGCGGCACAAATAGCGGGAGCGAGCGTATTGGAGAACAGATAAGGACGGCTGCGCTGACGGAGCAGATCAACGATGATCTTGCTGGAGGCGGTATATCCGCCCGAAGCTCCGCCCATAGCCTTTCCGAAGGTACCAGTGATGATATCTACTCTGCCAAGGACTTTGCAGTATTCCGCGGTGCCTCTGCCGTGTTCGCCCATAAAGCCCACAGCGTGGCTGTCGTCAAGCATCGTAAGCGCACCGTATTTATCCGCCAGATCGCAGATGCTCTTCATGTCCGCTATATAGCCGTCCATGGAGAATACTCCGTCGGTGGCGATGAGGATCTGTTTGCAGCCTTCGGCCTTTGCTTCTTTGAGCTTTTCTTCCAGATCCGCCATGTCATTGTTCTTGTAGCGATAGCGGTGTGCCTTGCAAAGACGCACGCCGTCAATGATCGAAGCATGGTTCAGCTCATCGGAGATAACGGCGTCTTCCGGTCCGAGGAGCGTTTCAAACAGTCCGCCGTTTGCGTCAAAGCACGAAGAATACAGTATGGCGTCTTCCGTGCCGGCAAACTGCGCAATGGCTTTTTCAAGATCTTTGTGTATCTGCTGGGTTCCGCAGATAAATCTGACGGACGAAAGGCCAAAGCCCCACTTGTCGTAGCTCGCCTTTGCCGCGGCAATAAGCTCGGGGCTGTCGGACAGTCCCAGATAATTGTTTGCGCACATATTTACCACTTTTGAAGCGGCCGTTGTGTCTATGCGGGATCTCTGCGGAGTGATAATGACTCTTTCCTCTCTGTAAGTACCCGCTTCGCGGATCGCGTCAAGTTCCTGTGCATACTTTTCAAGCGCTTTTTTCATGATTGCCTCCTGTAAAACAGCGATTTTTGATTTATTTTTTTGTAGTCCAATCAAGAACAACCTTGCCCGAGTTTCCGCTTCTCATGGCGTCAAAGCCTTTCTGGAAATCAGTATAATGGAAGCGGTGAGTTATAACGGGTGTGAGATCAAGGCCTCCCTGTACCATATATGACATCTGATGCCAGTTGTCCATCTTGCGTCCGTATATACCCTGCAGAGTCAGTCCCCTGTTTATTATATCATTCATGTCAATTTCAATGGGATGATTTCCGAGTCCGAGAAGGCTTATCTTTCCGCCGTTTCTCATAACGCTCGTCATCTGCTTGAACGCCGCGCCGCTGCCGCTCATTTCAAGACCGATATCAAAGCCCTCAACTATTTTTAGCTGCTTCATTACCTCGCAGAGATCTTCTCTTCCGGTATTTACGGCCGCGTCAACTCCGAGCTTTTTCGCAAGACCCAGGCGGTAGTCGTTTAAGTCTGTAATAACGACTCTGCGCGCGCCGGCATATTTGCATATTCCGCCGGCAATAATGCCGATGGGGCCTGCGCCGGTAATAAGAACGTCCTCGCCCACGAGATTCCACATAAGCGCGGTATGGGTGGCGTTTCCGAAAGCGTCGAAGAAAGAGACCACGTCTTCGTCAAGCTCTTCGTCGATAATTATAACGTTTTTGGCGGGAATACAAAGATACTCGGCAAAAGCTCCGTTTCTGTCAACTCCCACGCCCACGGTGTCTTTGCACCATTGAATGTTTCCGGTATGACAATTGCGGCAGTGTCCGCAGGTAATATGTCCTTCTCCGCTGACGCGCTGACCTACTCTAAGGCCCGTGACTCCCGGCCCTATCTCGGCTATCTCGCCGACGTACTCGTGACCTATCGTCTGTCCTACGTGGACATGTGCCTTTGACCAGTCATTCCAATCATAAATATGAACGTCTGTGCCGCAGATGGCCGTTTTGTGGATCTTGATAAGAACTTCTCCCGGCCCTACCTCCGGAACCGGTACGCGAGCCAGAGCAACACCCTCGCCATCTACATGTTTGATGATAGCATCCATCATCTTTTGTTCCATTTTATTCCTCCCCTCGGCAATTTAAAATCACCGGTAATTATGTTATTTCTTTTACACTTCCGTCTTTATCATTACAAAGATTTTGCAAATAATTGAAATTTTCTGTTTGACAAGCGGAAAATTAACTTTATAATAAAATAAATTTATTTATGACACAACACACAAGACATAATGTTTTATATGACTTATTGTCATTGAAAGGAGACATATGGACGACAGCAAATACGAAGCTTTTTTGCTTGCGGTGGATCATGGGAGTCTCACTGCCGCCGCCGAGTTTTTGGGCTATACGCAGTCCGGTATCACGCGAATCATCAAAAGCCTTGAGGACGAGGTCGGCTTCCCCCTGTTTATAAGAAGCAAGAAGGGCGTCCGGCTTACCGAAAACGGCAAAGTCATGGTACCTCTTTTCAGGGAAATACATCGTGCCATACAAAACGCAAGACAAACCAGCGCGGATATCTGCGGCAACGTTTGCGGAACATTGTCCATAGGGAGCTACTTTTCCATTGCTTCTTCCTGGCTGCCCATAGTCATGAAGGGTTTCCAGGAGCTTTATCCCGGCGTTTCCGTCAGCCTGTATGAAGGAACCAGCATGCAGCTTGACAAGCTTCTCAATGAAAAAGCCGTTGACTGCTGCTTTTGCTCTATCCCCAGGACCACGCGTGTGGACTGGATCCACCTCATCGACGACGAGATCGTTGCATGGGTGCCGAAGGATCATCCCGCGGCCGCGGCCGGATTTTTCTCTGTCGCAGACCTTGAAAAAGAGCCTTTTATCCATACCCATTCCGGCGAAGACACGGAGCTTGACAATCTTATCCAGAAGCTCAACCTAAAACCCAACGTCCGCTTTACCACCAACAATGCCTTTACCACATACAATATGGTTGCGGCAGGGCTCGGAATCAGTCTCGACCAAAAGCTGCGAGCAAGCCAGTGGAACGGCGAGGTTGCGGAGATTCCGTTCTCTCCCAGACAGTTTGAGCCCCTCGGCATAGCCGTTCCTTCCATCAACGAAGCTTCTCCGGCGGCCAAAAAATTTATCAAATACGCAAGAACGATAAACTACAAAGAGCTTGTCTAAATATTTTTAAGCAAACAAAAACCATCGGGCAAATAAGCCCGATGGTTTTTATTATGTGCCTTACGCTCTTGGAATGTTCCATTTGAATTTTGCCGCCAAGAGCCGCAGGAACACTATCACTGCCGCGGCTATAACGGCTGCGGCCGTTTCGTTGATTCCCCTTAGAAATACGTAGAGTATCGCGCCGAGTATTGCGGGAACGGCATAAAGATGCTTGACAAATATTCCCGGTATCTCGCCGCAGAACAGATCTTTCATGATCCCTCCTCCGACGCACGTAATAGTCCCGAGAAAGACCATCAAAAATCTGTTTCCCGTATATGCGCCGGCTCTTGCTCCGACTACGGCAAACATTCCAAGTCCCAGCGAATCCATGAAGGTTATTATCCACTGATCCGTATGTATCTTTTTTCGCACCGCGGGAATGAAGACTATCAGCGCAACGGCTGTTGATACTATAAGGTATATCGGATATTTAAAAGCAACGGGAGGAACGATGCCGAGGATGACGTCGCGGATGATACCGCCTCCCACGGCATTGGTTCCGGCGATCACCACTATCCCGAAAATATCCATCTTTTTTTTGATTCCCGCCATCGCGCCGACGATCGCAAATGCGATAATGCCGATCAGCTCAAGGGGCAGAACTGCGCTGATTTCCATTTGACCGCCCGATTCCTTTTTACTTTATCTTTTTGCCTTCGATGTAGTATCTTTTTTCCCTGGAATGTCCCATAGAAAACGTCTTGCGCGGAAGCGCTCCGTATGCCATAACTCCGCGGAACAGCTGTTTTTTCTCCATATACGGAAGCAAAAAGCCTATGGCATTATCATTTTTCGCAAGATTTATAAGCGCGTCATCGTCATGAATATAATCTATCCTGCCTTCATTTTCCGAAAGATATCCGTCCAAAAATTCCTGCAGGATTGCAACCGCAAGCTCGCCCTTGTTTCTATCGAGAGTCAGGCTGCCCTCGCTCTCGCCGCTGACCCACCTGATCGTATATCCGTCCGGGGCGCAGCAGCTTTCCTTTAATTTTTCAAGGAGCCTTGCCGGTTCGGTATCGAAGATAACCCTGTGAATGGGCTCAAAAACTATCGAATGATCGTGAATATTTTCGAGCTCAACGAGGCAGCGACGCGCCGGATGATTGGAAAAATCTTTTCCGGGATTTTCCGCTTTCATTTCTTCAAAGCATTTTTTTGCGGTAGCCAAAGAGTGATTCCCGTCGCCGACGGCAAGAAGGAAAGGCTCTCCCTCCACGCCGTTGTAGCGGCTGTCTGTTTCGGCACAATATTCGTCGAAAAGACTGTCTATTTTTTTTGCATATTCTCCATTGACCAGCCAGCCCGCGATATGCCCGCCTTCTTCCTGAAGATCAAAGCTGTAAAGCTGCTTTAAATCGGGCTTTATCGTTTCGATATATTTTTGTATTCTGTCCTGAAAATCATCGAACAGCATAATGATATGAGGAAGCTCCAGCGCGGCTCCTTTGCGGACTCTCATGCGGGGAGGTATTCTTTCTTCTACCGTTGCTTCCGTTGCCCGGATCATGCTCTTTGAATCACGGGAATAATCATACTGCTCAAGATCGACCGCACCCACGATCCCGTGTCTGACGCTGCCGTTTTCCTGTGTGCGCTCCACGTATACGTAACTGCCCGGGTATTCTGTGAAAACGCCGCTTTCGAGATATTCCGCCATCGTATCTTTGATTTTTGCAATTCGCTCCGGCTCATCCTCTCTTCCGAGATAGCACTCCGGAAGAATCAGATTTGCCGTAGACGGATAACCTTTCGTGTTTTTTGCCACTCTCTGCCAGTATTCCGCATCAGAGGTAAACTGATCGCAGGCGATGACCGCCCATTTTTCCATATTTTTGACTTGAGGGATCAAAATATCCGCAGTTCCGAATAATCTGCTCATAGCTTTCCTTCCTTTTAGCGTCGCGTATTTTACGCTTTTTTTAACGCAACATACTTTACCACAATTTTTTTAACTTGAATACTACTATAAGAATATTATGTATGACGATTTGTAAAAACCTTCCTTTGTGTTGAAAGTATATAATAAATAGCGTAAGATTAAAAACAATGTTGTTTTAAGGAGGAAAAAATGTACGACATAATCATTTCCGGCGGACTTATAGTTGACGGTTCCGCATCAAAGCCTTACCACGGAAGCGTTTTTATCAGCGGCGGAAAAATAGCCGCCGTCAAAAAGGCCGAAGACTGCGCCAAGCTTCCTGAGGCAAAAACCGTATATGACGCAAAGGGGCACGTTATTGCTCCCGGCTTTATCGACATACATACACACTCTGATTATTCCTACATTTTCGACCCTACGATGATAGGAAATATCAGTTCGGGAGTTACATTTGTCGTCAGCGGAAACTGCGGACGCTCTCCCATTCCGGCAGATCCGGCTGCGCCGCTTAAGGTAGGCGGGGTTTTTGCCGAAAAACATATCGACAGAAAAATGTTTGACGCATATGACGTTACCACCTACGGCGAGAATATTTCCCGTCACGCCACCACGACAAATTACGGCGCACTTATAGGACACGGGTCATTGAGAAACGCCGTGATCGGAATGGAAAAAAGAGATCTGACCAAAGAGGAAATGGAAAAAATGTGCTCTCTTGCGGACAAAATGCTCTCTCAGGGAGCTTTCGGCATTTCTCTGGGTCTTATCTACGCTCCCGGAAGCTTTTGCAAGACAGACGAGCTTATATCTCTCGCAAAAGTAGTAGCAAAGCATGACAAGGTCATCTGCGTTCATATGCGAAATGAAAACGATCATATCTTTGAAGCTATCGACGAAATGATAGAAATCGCAAAAAAGACCGGCTGCCGTATCGAAATATCGCACTTAAAGCTGATGGGAAAACGTCAGTGGGGCAAGGCGGCCGAGCTGCTTGCAAAAATTGACAGAGCGAAGGCTTCCGGCATCAGGATAACTGCCGACCAGTATCCTTATACTTCTTCCTCGTCAGGCATTGCTTCATGCTTCCCGGTATGGGCGCTTGACGGCGGTTTTGACGCGCTCACCGAAAGATGCAAGGATGACGCGACCTGGGAGAAAATGCTTCCGGAGCTTATCGAAAAAATGGAAAGCCGCGGCGGCGCCGAAAATATCACTCCCGGAGAAACCGGCGCAGTAGTCCATCCCGAATTTATCGGAAAAACTCTGCCGCAGATAGCGGATGAAATGGGACTTCCGCTTCTCGACGCGGTAAGACAGATGACCATCACCTGCGGCGGTCAGGTAAAATGTTTTTACAACAATATGTCCGAAGAAGACGTGCTTGCCATTATGTCAAGACCCGATATATGCACTATCAGCGACGGCACGACTTTTGATATAAAGGATTATGCGGGCGCGCCTCATCCCCGCAATATCGGCACGTTCCCGAGATTTTTCAGACTTGTCAGAGAAAACGGTCTCATGCCGCTGGAATCCGCCGTTTCAAGAGCCACTTCTCTTCCGGCCTCCGTCATGGGGATCGACGACGAATACGGCTTCCTCAAAGAGGGATATGCAGCTTCCATTACCGTATTTGATTATGAGAATATCACCGACAAAGCTACTTACGAGGACGGAACTGCCCTCTCCGAAGGGATCGATCTCGTAATCGTAAACGGACAGGTGGTCTTCAAGGACGGAAAGCTGACAGACGCAAGGCCCGGAAAGCTCATAAAAAGATAATAAATGCTAAAGGCCGACACGTAAAAAAGCTGCCGCACTATCTTATGCGGCAGCTTTTTTATCGCAACAAGTTATGTTTTATTCGGGTATCGGAAGCGTCGCTCCTCCAAACGGCATGGCGATGACGGTAGCGTCAGGCCCATATTTTTCCATAGCTGCGTCAAAGGCTTCCTGAACGCTTTTTCTCGGAGTCATGAAAATGCTTTTTACTGTTTCGACATCCATCTCGCTGACAAGATCGATGTCGGCTTTTTGCATGACCATTGCCACGGCGGCGGCTTTGTGTCCGCCAAGAACAAAGTGCTCATTTATACGCTTTATCATGGATTCGGCTGTGGGCGCCTCTTTGAACCATTCCTCAAACACCTTGCTTCCAAAGCCTTCATTGCAGGCGCCTATCAGAATGATCCTTCCCCCGTCCTTTACGGCGTGCTTGGAATTGTCGAGCGCCTTCTGAACCTGATAAAGATTTGCGTCTTTCGGCGCGCCTCCCTGAGATACCAAAACGATGTCCGCCTGACGCGAAAGCGGCTTGCGGTACATTTTGTCAAGATAAGCGCAGCCCGCTCTATGAGCCTTTATCATGTCTCCGGCGACCGCATAAACGATGTGTTTGTGTTCGTCAAGGACTACGTTGATCATATAATCGGCGCCGCAGATCCTTCCGCCCTCTTCTATATCCTGTCTGATTGGATTTGTATCGATATTTCCGGCATGCGCTTCGTTTCTGACCATCATCCTGTGATTTGCCTGGATCGCGGCCGGGGTGGATACTCCCGGCATAATGGCCTTGTAGCCGCCCGAATATCCGGCAAAATAATGAAATTCTATGTTTCCGGTGCAGATAATATAATCCGCCTCGGCAACAGTGCGCGTGATATCTACAGGCGTACCGGAAGAGGTATCTCCCATGTGCACGCAGTCGTCCGGATTTGAATCTTCACAGCGTACAGTTTCAAAAACCCAGTCTCCCGCAAGGTGGCGTTTTTCTTCTTCCGTATGTCCTCTGTGTGAGCCGAGGGCAAAGACCACTGTGATCTCTTCCGGCGCGCAGCCTGAGTCCAAAAGCGTTTCAATAACGGAAGGGAGTATCTCATAGCTCGGTACCGGGCGGGAAATATCGCTTGCTATGATCGCGATTTTTATTCTGTCTTTTCCGAGCGCTGCTTTCTTCTCCCGGACGCTTTCTCCGAGCAGCGGCGCGCTTATCGGATGCGCCAAAGCGTAGCGGACGGCGTCTGCGCCTCTGCGTTCATGCTCCAGCTCATTTGCGACGAGTACTCCGAGAAGGTTCTTTTCCGGAATCTCTACCGTCTGCTCACCTTTTCCGTATCCGAAAGAAAGTTTCATTATTTCTCCTTCCACCTGTCAAGGAGGATCGGTATCCAAAGGCCTCCCTGAACGGTTCTGGCCTGAAAGCCTCTGTGTCTCGGTTCCTTTGTAAAGTGAAGATCCGTAAAAGGAACTCTGTCCGGAGTTTCGACCAAAAACGCATACATCGCGTCAATGATCTTTTCGGTAAGCTCCTCGTCTTCCGAGAGTGCGGCGCACCACATCTCCCAGTCGGTCTTGGTATATTCGCAGCGGCTGTCAAGCGGCAGTCCGTATTTCTGCATCTTTATTTTATACCATTCCGTCTCTTTTTTGTAAGTCTCTTCAGGGAAAAGATGAAGACCAAGCAGCTTGTCCCATACCATGTTGTATTTCATGGACCAGGAGCCTTCTTTGTCAAACGTAAGACGGTAATGATCTCCGTCGTCTGCGGCGGCAAGCCATTTCTTTGCAAAATCTTCGGCAACGCTGCGGTATTTGACTCCGCTTTCGCCTATAATGTCTGCTATGGCTCCGAGAGCACAGATCGCCTTTACGGAAAGATTGCAGTTGTGGGCAAGGTGTCCGGCAAAATCATCCGTGCAGAGCTGATTTTCGGGATCAAACCCGGCGGCGGCAAGATAATCCGCCCACTGGATCAGAAGCTTTTTATGCTTTTGGAAAAATTCATCCGAGCCTTCCGCTTTGCAGATGGCAGAGACGCACAGGATCATATTCCCGCACTCTTCTATAGGCATCTGCGAATCGATCGGATTGGGCCTTTTTGCAAGATGGCGCGCTATAAATCCGTAATTCTGACCGTTTGCCAGGGGGTAGATGCCTACGTCATGCGGCGCAAACTCATATTCCCATTTTCCTCTGTAAACCAGCTCAAATACAGGTTCGAGCATTGCCTTGACAAGGGCGGGCTCATACAGCAGGAATAAAGGTACGGACGGATAAGTAACGTCCACGGTGCCGATGCTTCCGTTTGAAAAATTCTCTTTTGAGAAAAACAGCGGCTCGCCTTTATAACAAACGAGCTTATGTCCGGCGATTACCTGACGGTAAGAAAGAGCAAGTATCTGCTGATATTTTTCGCCATATTTTTCGGCGTCGGTCATCAGTTTTTCTTCGAAGGCACGAACCTTTGCGGTCACGGCCTCTCGCTCCCGGATTCCCTCTGCGAGAACTTCGTCAAAGGTCTTTCCGTCTTTTTTCCAATAGGCGTCGAGATTCTCTCCGAAATACTGTATGGATTTTACGTCGTCATATGCAAAAATGACGGTGTTGCTGTATTCTTTGTCAATATCGAGAGTAAAGACGAGGGTCGGCCAGACCTCATCCACTCTGTAGAAGGTGTCTTTTTCAAGCTCCGTCGGTCCCATGTTTTCCATATTGGGACTGGGATAATACATATAGTTGTGATAAAAGAGCCTGTCTCCTACGCTCTCCCTGCGCACCTTGGTAAGCATGCGGTAAAGAGGCATTGCGATGTGCTCCGTTTCCGGCGCAACAATATGCAGCGAGCCCCATTCGATGCGGTGATCGTCGCCGCACTGCTTTAACATGTTATCCGTTCCGCTGGTAAAAAATACAGACTGCTGCGTCTCTCCCCACGAAACCGACTGATAAGGCTCGTTTACACAAAATTCACCGGAAACGCCCAGATACAAACGGCACTGGTGCGTCTGCCCGTCGGTAAATCCGATACTGTAATTCATGTAAGACACCGGGCGACTCATCAGCATGAGATCATCAAGAATGAGTGGCGTGACAAATTCCAGAGTAAGTCTGACTCCGGCCTCCTCAAATACATATACCGTAGTCATCGGGCGGATCTCGCAGCTGATCTGCGTCATCGCCGGATAACCCGTATGATAACGTCGGTTAACGGGGTTTGCCGTTCCGAGAAAACTGTAAACCGTGCCGTCAATGTTAATAATGCCGTTTAAAAACTGTCTTACTCCGCTCCAATGTCTGGTGGTGTCGTCGGTGAGCCTGTCGGCGGCCGACCAGAGCGAAAACATGGGGTCAACGGCTATAAGGGGAACAGCCGGTGCTCTGAAATTTTTCATAAGCCTGTCTCCTTTTTATCTTTTTATCTTTTTTTCAGTATCTCTTTTAAAACAGGATAAATGACCGCGCTCATCCGTTCAAAGCCGAGATCGTTCGGATGAACTCCGTCCACGGTACACTCATATCTGTCGGCTTCGTATCCGAAAAGGCTTTCTCCGTCTATGAAAGTGACGTTTTTATCACCTCTTGCAAGGGCGTTTTCATAAGTCGCACGGACTATATTCCTGCGCTCATGGTCATCGGGAAGATTTTTGTAAAAATCAGGTCTTGAGATAAAGACTACCGGCGTATCCGGGTTTTTCTCCCTGAAATTCAGGAACAACGCCTCGTGAGTCTCTCTCAGATACTCGGCTGAAGGCGCATTATGATCATAATCATAAACGAAAATACTCATATCCTGCTTTGCAATATAATCGCTTATACTCTTTTCCGCCTTGCAGTTTCCAGAAAAACCGAGGTTGTAATACTCTGTATCAAGCTTTCTGCACACCTGATCCACGTAAGGCCTGCCGGGGTGGCTGGCAGCCAGTCCCTGCGTTATGGATGAGCCGTAAAAAACGATGGGCTTTTCATAGGTATAACCGAACGGCGCCATGATCCTGGCATCGTCGTCTATACCTATCTCCATAAACTCCAGACCGTTGTCGATCGGCATATAAATCACAACATCATTGATATCCCGATCAAGCAGTCCGTGTTTTGACTCATATCTGAACGTGGTCTTCTCGCTGTGGCCCTTTATGGTGACGCCGTCAAAGCATCCGTTGATATACACCGCGATCATGCTTTTTCCCGCGCGGCTGATAGCAAACCCGTCCACGCCCTGATTAAGCGGGCGGTATCTGATCTCAAGAGATTTTGAATCCGTACGAAATCTTACTCTGGCGCTTGCGGTATTTCGTGCCATCTGGCTAACGCCCGGGCTTACCGTATCTATCACGTCCATCGGAAGTCGGAAATAAACACCGTTTTCTTTTATTGCAAGTCCATGTATGGAAATGGGTTTTTCCTCAATATTTTGCCACTTCATATAATAGTCCTTTTTTAGTAGATCATATGTGTTTTGCAGATATCGCTGAAATAGTATCTGCTCTTTTTCCAGGTGCGGTTTCCCTGCTCGTCTACAAAGGTAAGTCCGAACCTGTAGTCGTAGCCGACGAGTTCTTCGTATGAATCCGCGTCGTTCCAGTAGTAATAACCGGTGACGTTTACGCCCGCGTCTATGGCTCTGGCGATCATGCGAAGGTGCTCGCGTATATATTCGCAGCGGATCTCGTCATTGATCTCTTTTTCCTTATCTCCGTCATACATGATTCCAAGGCCGTTTTCAGTGATCATGATCTCGATATCGCCGTGTTTTTTCTTCATGTACATAAGAAGGTCAAACAGTCCGGGATAGTATGGAGCGTGGCGGAAGCCCTCCGGCTGTGCGAAGAAATCTTCTGCGCTGGTGGATTTGAGCACGCTGTTTTCATCCCACCTGCTGTATCTGGCATAATAATAATTGCAGCCGATAAAATCCATCGGAACGAAATTTTCCGCAAGGATCTCACGGAAATTGTCGGGCATATCGGCAAGTATCTCCGGACAGTTTTCCAAAATTGTTTCGGGATATTTTCCCTCGAGCATAGGGCCTGCCCACCACTCGAACTGTCTTTCCTGTCTGATCTGCGCGGCAAGAGCGTCCTTCGGATCGAGAGACCCCGGATAAATCACCATAAAGTGATTTACCGCGCCGATCTTGCCGGGCAGATTCATGGATCTGAAAAGCCTGACTACACGATAGTGTCCAAGCATGAGCCGCAGACAGGCGAGTTGCCCGTTTTTGCGGTCTTTCTTAAAAGGCGGGAAGGTACCGTTCATGTACCCTCCGCCGCACTGTACGGATGATTCGTTTACCGTGCTCCAATAAGGAACTCTGTCACCAAAAGCTTCAAAGCAGACTTTCGCGAAGTCCTCGAACCACTTGGGGAAATCCTCGTTGGCATAACCGCCGAGTTCCACAAGACACTGGGGAAGATCCCAGTGGTTTAAATCGACCATGGGCTTGATCCCTTTTTCAAGAAGCTTGTCTATTACTTTTCCGTAAAATTCAAGGCCCTTGGGATTTACTTCTCCAAAGCCCGTAGGAATGACTCTGGACCAGGCTATGGACAGACGGAAAGTGTTTTGTCCAGTCTTTGCCATATCCTCGATATAGTCCTCGTAGTTGTCATAGAAGAAGCAGCCCCTGTCGGGAATGTCCTTTGTAATGGGCTCCTTGCGGTTCGGAGGCGTCTGCCCCGCGTATTTTTCGGCATAATAATCCATTACGCTCGGACTTCTGCCGTCGCGGTCAAGCGCGCCTTCACTCTGGAAGGCCGAATTTGCGGTTCCGATCAGAAAGTCATCCGGTAATTTGAATCCGTACATTTTTCTCTCCTTTTTTTGCGATTTGTTAGATTCTGGCAACCCCCGATTTTCTTGCGGCTTCGGCAACAGCCTTTGCAACCGCGGGACCTACTCTCGGATCAAATGCCTTCGGGATGATATAGTCGGCGCAAAGCTCGTCGTCGGAAATAAGATCGGCAAGCGCGTGAGCCGCAGCAACCTTCATTTCTTCGTTGATATCGCTTGCGCGAACGTCAAACGCTCCGCGGAAGATTCCGGGGAAAGCAAGTACGTTGTTGATCTGGTTCGGGAAGTCGGAACGTCCGGTGGAGATAACGGCTGCGCCCGCTGCCTTTGCGTCTTCAGGGAAGATTTCGGGAGTAGGGTTTGCGCATGCAAAGATGATGGGATCTTTTGCCATGCTCTCAACCATTTCACGGGTAACGGTTCCGGGAGCCGATACGCCGATAAATACGTCTGCGCCCTTGATAACGTCGGCAAGACTGCCGGCCTTCTTTTCAAGGTTTGTGCGGTGAGACATTTCTTCTTTGATCCAGTTGAGTCCTTCGCGGCCTTCATAAATAGCTCCCTTGCGGTCGCACATGGTAATGTCGCGGTATCCTGCGTCAAGAAGAAGCTTTACGATAGCGATAGCCGCAGCGCCTGCTCCGGAAGTAACGATCTTTACGTCTTCTTTCTTTTTGCCGACTACTTTAAGGGCGTTGGTAAGTCCCGCAAGCGTGATAACCGCGGTGCCGTGCTGATCATCATGGAAGATCGGGATGTCGCATTTTTCTTTAAGCTTGCGCTCGATCTCAAAGCAGCGGGGAGCAGCGATGTCCTCGAGGTTTACGCCGCCGAATGAACCGGAGATCATATAGATGGTGTTAACGATTTCATCAACGTCTTTTGATTTGATGCAAAGAGGGAAGGCGTCAACTCCGCCGAAGTTCTTAAAGAGAACGCACTTTCCTTCCATTACGGGCATGCCGGCTTCGGG
>DFFO01000045.1 GCA_002369255.1 Lachnospiraceae bacterium UBA3774 | reverse complement strand
CGTCAAGGATCATCTGATCGCCGGTATAAGCGTGGATCGTGGTCATATAGCCTCTGCGGATGGGAGCCGTCTTGTTCAGGCAGTAAGCCATGGGAGCAAGGCAGTTCGTGGTGCATGAAGCGGCGGAAATAACCTGATCTTCAGCAGTAAGGGTCTTTTCGTTTACGCCGTAAACGATTGTCTTCATATCTTTGCCTGCAGGAGCGGAAATAACGACCTTCTTGGCGCCGGCGTCGATATGAGCCTGAGCTTTTTCAAGACTGGTATAGAAACCGGTGCACTCAAGGACAACGTCAACTCCGAGCTCTTTCCAGGGAAGATTTCTCGCGTCTTTTTCCTGATAAAAAGGAATCACCTTGCCGTCAAGCATGATACCGTTTTCCACAGCCTGAATATCGCTGATGGCGTTTTTGGATTTCTGGGTAGAATCATACTTTAAAAGATGCGCAAGCATTTTTGCATCTCCGAGATCGTTAAAAGCAACAATCTCATAACCGTCCGCCGCATACATAAGGCGGGCAGCCATACGTCCGATTCTTCCAAGTCCGTTGATAGCGACTTTAACACTCATATTATTTATCCTCCTAATAATTTTTTCACTGATAATATTGTTAAAATATTATCACATGATATTTTCATTTACAAGTAATATTTTGTCCTTTCTGGACATTTGCTTGATTTTGTATTCGCGTCTTAGCGCGTCGTTTTTTGTATCATAGCATTCGCTGTAAACAATACGACCTCCGCCTCTGCTCTTTGTATATTTCGCGCCCGATATACCTCCGTTATGAGCAGCCTCTCGTTTGTGAAGGTTTGTGGTATATCCGGTATAAAGAGTTTTGTCAGCGCATTCAAAAATATATACAAAATAGTCTTTTTGTTTTTTGTCGCACACCGATTCGCAGGTGAATATCTTTTCTGTTTCAAACGGAAGCTCCTTTTTGCACAAAGCTTTAAAAGCCCTGTTTCTGCCTGCCTTGTCCGCAAATATTCCCATCACTGCGGATCCCGAACCGGTCATGAGCGCTCCAATGGCGCCTACCGAAACAAGCTGCTTTTTTATATCGGCAATGAGCTTTCTTTCAGGGACCGTTTTTTCAAAAATATTATAAAAGCATTTCGCCTCTTTTGAAGGGTCAGCGCAATTTATCGCGCTTATCATACTTTTTGCGCTTTTCAGACGCCTTTTTGAATAAAGATATTTTCTGTCATATTCGCCGTACATTTTTGCGGTATTAAAAGATACTGCCGGTTTGATCCCGATATAATATCTTTTTTCGCCCGCAAGTATCGCCGCCGGCTCATCTCCCGCGCCTTGTGAATACGACGGCGTCTTTAGCATACACGCGGGAACGTCCGCTCCGATAAGCGCCCCTATATCAAACATCTCTTCCGGTGAAAGATCAAGCCCCGTCAGCCTGCAGACTGCCTTTAAAAATGCGGCCGCGTCGCTGCTTCCGCCTCCCATTCCGGCGCCTTGTGGAATATTCTTGATAAGACGTACCCGAAGTGACGGAATCCGCCTAAAGCGTTCCTTCATGACTTCGTATGCTTTGAAGATGATATTGTCTTTTCCTTCAAGCGTTTCGTCGCTGCATGACAGGGAAAGCTTCCCAAAGCCGGGAACCTTTTCTACAAATAGCTCGTCATAGATCGAAATCGGTCTGAAAATGAGAGAGAGCTCATGATAGCCGTCATCTCTTTTTCCCGTAATCTCAAGAAAAGGATTTATTTTTGCGTAAGCGCGAAGATGTATCATTCAACAGTCAATATACAGGTCACGGCGATCCCTTCACCCTTTCCGAACCCTGTCAGTCCCTCGCCGGTCGTTGCCGTGATACCGACCTGAGTCGGCAATATGCCAAGAAGACCGGATATCTTCTCCCTCATCTCCGTAACCCTCGGAGAGATCTTGGGTCTTGCTGCCTCTATAGAAAAGGAAACGTGCGATATACAAAATGACATTGATCTTAATTCAGCCAGCGCCTCTTCAAGATATTTTGCGCTGTCAGTAATACCGCGCTCACACATGCGGTCCGCCGTTTCTCCGAGAATATTGTGACACGTGATTCCTGAAACAGCATTTGTAAGCGCATGTAAGACTACGTCTCCGTCACTGTTGGCAAGCAGTCCCGGAACCTCGGAAAAAGTAACGCCTCCGAGGATGCAGACCTTTTTGCTGTTTTCTTTTTCAAAACGATGACTGTCCTGTCCTATTGATACTTTCATTATCTGCTCTCTTTAGTTCTGATTTCTTTTGTACTCGGATTTCCAGTCAGTAATAAGCTTTAAAAAGCCTTCTTTCTTTTTGCGGGTATCTCTTTCTTTCAGATCTGCAATAAAAGCAAGCGGTTCTTCCGACATTATCTGCTTTTCGGTCTCTGAGTACTTGTCGTTCCATTTTTTCAAAGTCGGTTCATATTCTTTTGAAAGGGCGGTTTTGACAAGCTCTTCCGGATAATTTACGGATCCGTCGAGCAAGTGCGTCATATATATCTTTTCGAGAAATCTTTCATCCGGCGAAAGCTCGTATCCCCGTAAAAAGGCATTTTTCGCCTCTTCAAAAGCAAACAGTCTTGCAAGCGCGACGCCTTTTGATTCATAAATCTCTGCTTTGATCTTATTGTTGTCGATATCTCTTGAAGAAAGCAGAGTATCATACATCTTTATCGCCTCATACAGTCTCCCGATCTCGCTCAGGTAGTCGGCTTTTTCCTTGTAAATGCCCTCGTATCCTTCTTTTGCAATGCGTATAGCCTCGTCTCTGAAGGTTTCGAGTTCCTTTGAGTTGTAGTAATGAATATCCTGCAATATTACGAGCATGAGCTCCCAGACGGTAGAATCGTCCCGCCATTTTTTCAGCTTGACCGTAAGCTGCGGATATCCCGCTTCTTCAATAAAATCGCAGAGCTTGTCATCGATGAAATTTTCGTCGATGAGCATGAGATTGTTGTATATAAAATAGCTGAGCTCCTCGGCGGTGTACAGATGTATTCCGAGTTTCTCAACGTAAAACGGTTTTGATTTTTTAGGGCTTCTGCTGAGTATTAAATTGCCCATGATTCCTCCCTACGGAATAAAATACTCTCCGCGTATCACGATGCCCGAAGACGGGAACAGGTCTCCGAATCCGCAGTCTTTTATCTTTACGACCATCTTCTTTTCGGAAGAAAACGTAACGCTAAGTTCGATTCTCGTGGTCTTATTGGGCCTCGAAGGAAGCTCGTCCAGAGAAACCGATACCTGCAAAGTTTTGTTTCCGGCCACCGGAGTGACGTCAAGTATCACATCTTTTATATCATCAACGATAAAAGAAGCTTTTGTACCGGCTTCATACCAGTTTGTCCCTGCCTGCGCAAAAACTATCTGTTCTCTTCTGCCGTCAAATACGGCGTAGAGGCTGACTGTCGAAGCAAGTCTTCCTTCGCAGATAAACAGATACGGATATGCCGATTTTTCAAGCGTATGGTCGTAGGCGGCATAGGCTGCGCCCTGTGCAAATATCTGACTGCTCTGGAAAACCCTTCTTCTGTTGCAGATCACGTTTAAAAACTCGCCCGCCCAGTTTGTTGTTTCAAATCCCTTTCCGGTCAATACAACGGAAGAAACAGTCTTTTTGGCGAGCACTCTTTCGGCGCAGGAAGAAAGTATACTGTCGGCAAGCTTTTCGCCCGCGGGAGTATCAAGCACTGAAAGGGAAAAACCTTCGGGAAGCTTTTCTCTTGCGGCCTCGATAACCACCGGCCTGCGGCCTCTGATCGCGCGAAGCTCATAATAGTAGATCGCGTTATCTTTCAGATCGAACATGCTGACCTGGTTTGACCAGATCTCGCTGTTCTGACTGAGAATATAATAAACAAAGCACTCCGTGTGCGTATATATGTGAACCTTCTCGCGGCTGACGTTTAAGCTTTCGGCCACTCTTATCAGCACGTCATTTATCCTCGGGCCTGATTCATGAAGCGTAAATACGAGCGAATCTATCTCATCCGTTTCATATCGTCTGCCCGCAAGTCCGATGACCTTTTGCACAAAACGGAACATCAGCTGTTCGGCCTTGTATTTCGTTCCTTCAAGCGTAGCGGAGCCGTTTTTTATGGCAAGCCTTACAAGACGGTCCACAAGAGTTCCCTGACCTATCAGCGCATTTCTGTACGCCTCTTCCCCGATCAGCCACTCGTCGCAGCCGTTTTTCTTGCAAATGACGGTAGGAATCCTCTCGGCGGCGCCTTCCCCTCCGAGCGTGATGGATTCAACGTCTCCGCTTACCGTATCATATGAACTTATCTGACTGTAATCGTCGCAAATATCGACGCCTAGAATAAGTCCCAAATCAGCCTCCCTTTGTCAGCTAAAATAATCTCTTTACCATTTCGTTTTCAAGGGCGTAAGCCTGCATTTCGGCCTGCCATTCCAAAGACGCCGGCTCCGCGCTTCCGGCCACAAGACGGTTTAGCCTTGCGAATTTGCGCTGCTCATCCGGCTGTGTAATATCCGCCTCAAGCTCGCCCTCCCGGACAACCTCCGTCTTTTCATCTCTCGTAACTCTTATCTCATATGATAAGTGTTCTCCGCTGAAAAGTAAAACGGGCTTTACAAATATTCCTGCATAAACGTAAGTCATTTCAAGAACGACCGGCTCGTCATCATCTTCTTCCGACCATATCGCAATAGTGACGTGATCGTCTTCTTTTCCCTGATATGAAACAAAGGTCTTGTCTTTTATTTCCTGCGGCAGTTCTATAAGTCCGGAAAGCTTTTTGACATAAGGGAAAATAATCCCTCTGCCGGTTAGCAGCGTCACGATCTTTTTGCAGATCAGCGCGTCTTCTCCGTCCAGACTGTCAAATTCAGAAAAGTACTTGCTGACCGCAAGCTGCATGATCACAG
>DFFO01000016.1 GCA_002369255.1 Lachnospiraceae bacterium UBA3774 | reverse complement strand
ACTTCTTCTTTTTTTGCCAATCCACTGCGAAAGTGCTCATTTTGCGTTACTGTCTTATGAACACTGCCGTAAAGTGCGGGTTTTTTAATATCAACTAAGATTTTTTCAGCAGATCGAGTTCTTCGGAAATGGAGTCTTTTTTAAAGATCGCCGATATCAGGCGCACAACGTAGCCGATAGGGAGAAACAGCGGCGAGGCCTTGACCAGACGCGACTCTCTTCTCATCTCATCAAGAGGAGGAAAAAGCCTGGAAAAAACAAAGCGGAGCTTGGTGGATGTTTTTATCTTGCTGCCGTCGCCTTGAAGCTGCCGCAGCGTGTTTTTTACAAAATTCTTTCTGGTTCCCGAAATCCCTGAATCCAGAATATAGGAAAGCATCTCGTTTTCGTCTTCTTCAAGCCTGACGTCATAAACGCTTTCAGGGTCTGAAAACAGTTTGTCACTGAGACGTCTTATAAGCTCTGCGAAAGAAAGAATACCGAACTTCTCAAATACCGCGTCCGCCTCATGCTCCGAAAAACCGGCGCCTCGGTGCTTGCGGAAAAGATAATCGTCCGTAAGCGCTTTTAGACCGCATCCTCTGCCTGAATAGTGCTTCCACGAATGCGAAGTAATATAAATATATTGATCCAGATCGCTGAGACGATACTTCATTTTTGCGGCAGGATCTTTGATCAGCCTTTTGTCAAAATCCGAAAAATAGTCGTATATGTTCTGAAGATAGGGTTTTTTCGGGATCAGAGAGATATGATATTCAAAATTGTAAAACGGCTTTTTGTGAAAAGCGTCCTCAATGCCAACGTTAAAATAATGATCATAGCCGCGGGAGACCATAAATCTGATGAGCTCGCTTCGCTTGGATTTATCATATAAAATGTCATAATCGGACATTTCGCGCATGGCATATTCCGGGTAAATATCCCAAATGGCCAAACCCTTTACGGGGACATAGAAGATTCCCATTTCATCAAGCGCATGGAACTGCTGCTCTATCTCGGTATCAAAAAGGGTAACTTTTACTTTATTTCTGTTTATAATATATGAAATACGGGAAGCGTCCGCTTCGGAAAGGAACTTTTGTTCACGGTCAAGCTCACTTAAAGCCATGGCTGCGGCAACGACAATGCGGTGTTTTGTTCCGCTTTCAAGGATCGCGGAAATATCAAACTCACCGGCCCTGTGAAAAGAGGGGGTGACTTTGTTGATTCCGCAGGATATAAGATATATCAGATCCTTTTCGGTCTTTGTCATAAAACTTCGGCTCCGGTTTGAATCGTGGACAAAAAATCCGAAAAAATTATATAATTACAGTATAAAACTTGTCAACTTTTTTTAAGTCTATTACGCAAAAGGCTTTTCATTTTATTGCGCAGCCGCCTGTTTTTAACTATAATAAAAGCATGAAGATCATTTACAGCGGTGCGCAAGCCGAAATAACCGAGAAAAAATCAAGATTTATCGCAGAGGCGGCTTTTGTAAGCTCGGAAGAAGAAGCAGCGGCTTTTATAGGCGGTATAAAAAAGAAATACTGGGATTGCCGTCACAACTGCAGCGCTTATTTAATAGGCGAAAACGGCCGGCTGTCAAGGTGCAACGATGACGGAGAGCCGTCCGGAACGGCCGGAAGACCGATACTTGACGCGATCACCGGCGCGGGTCTTACAAACGCCTGCGTGGTAGTTTCGAGGTATTTCGGCGGTATTCTTCTTGGAACCGGCGGTCTTGTAAGGGCTTACGGTGCCGCCGCAAAAAAGGCCATAGACGCATGCACTACGGCCGAACTTTTGACAGGAGTCGAGCTTACCTGCTGTCTTGGCTATGACTATTTGGGAAAACTCCAGTATATGATAGCTGAGGAAGGACTAAATATCATAAGCAGCGACTACCTGGACAATGTCAGAGTATCTGTTATGGTACCGCTTGAAACGGTTGACCTGATAAAAAACAAGATCACGGAGCTTTCTGCCGGAAAAGCGGTAATATCGGCAAAAGACCCCGTGAAATATATTGCCTGTAACGGCAAAGTTATTTTAATCTGACAAAAGGATTATTCTTTTTCCTCAAGATCTGTGAGGATTTGTTCGAGCACTTTCTTTCTCGATTCGTTATTGACCGTTCCTATAGGTTCAAATTTCAATTCCTTTACGGGTTCCTCCTCGGGAAGCTCCACAGTTATAAAATCAAGATCTGAAACCGCCTCATCCTCTTCGACGTCAAAAATCTCATCGTCGGGATCCGGCTTTTTTTCTTCTGTAGAAGAGTCTTTTGCAGGCTCTTTGTCATCAAAGATCGTATCTTTTGCGTCTTCTTCGGGGGTATCTGCGGCTTCGTCTGCCTGTTCATTCTCAGGATCTGTATCTTTCCCGGTGCGTTTTTTAAGAAGCTTTGATATTACAAAACACAAGACAAGGGCGAGCACTCCGCCGCCTGTGATGATCGCGCCGGGGATCAGTCCTTCCGGAATATATGAAAGCCGGATATTATGCTCACCGGATGAAACCGGGATCATCATCAGAGCGTCAGAAAATGCTTTTGCTTCAACCCTTTCCCCGTCGACCAGAACCTTCCAGCCGGCGTCATAAGGAATCGACATCAGAAGATATCCGTCCTCTGAGGCATTTACTAAAGCCGAAAGAGAAGTGTCGGTCAGCGAATTGTTAAACGCGGTAAGCTTTAAGCTCTGTGACTCAAGATGCTGATAAAGCTTGATAAATTCATCATCGTTGAAAACATAGGCGGTGGCGTTTATGTTTTCGGTATCATCGTCGGAAGTGACAGTAATATCGGCTCCCGCGCCGCACATGCCAAGATCCAAAAGATAGCCCCGATTGACATCGTTAAACAGCAGCTTTACGTCATCCGCATAAGCGGTAACGCTTTTTACCGCGGTGTTGCTGACGTAAACAAATACATGGGCAGCTTCTGTCAGCGTTGTGGAATATTCGCTTCCTACCGAGGTTCCGGGAATTTGCGTAAGCAGTTCAAACACATCTTCGGAAAGAATATTGGCAAGACTGTTCTGAGCTTTGGCGGGATTTGAGGACGTAAATGACCACAGAGAATCAATGTCCTTCGGGATCATAAATCCGAGAGGAAGAGTATATAGATTTTCATACAGATAAGCGTTTTCTGTGTCGGCATACAGTCTGTACACGTCGCTTTCGGGAAGCTCGCTGTCTGATAACAGGTATTTAACGGAAAGGAGCGAAGCGGTAAAAGGCGTCGCGCCGGTAAATGAATAAGCGTTTGTATTACCTTCCATTCCGAGCTTTTTATAAAATGCCGTCACGCCGGCATGGGTCGTAGAGGAAAAAATGGAAGCGGAGTTATATCCTACGAAGGCTCCGTCGTTTTTTGTGCGGCGGACTGTTTTTTCCACCCGGTAGAAATCGTCGTCTTCAATGCTGGAGATAAGCTTTTGATAGTCTGCCTTGTTTGAAAGATATGTTTCGCGGTTTGTGATAAGCACGCTCGTAACGGCAGTATTGACTCCGAGCTCTATCACAAGTATCGCGAGAATGGAAGCAAAAGCGACTATCGCCCGCATCTTTCCGGTCTTGTAGAGATAGAGAAAGAGCGCGTATAAAGCAACGAAGATGAGACTTACATAATATGAGTGATATGCGATCTCTTCGGTATCACAGATACACTCGCACAAAAAGATAAAGCCGATAGCGCCGAAAAGACAGCCCGCGATCCTGCCTTTGCCGATGCGTTTAAAGCCTTTGAAGCCCTCAAAGCACATAGACAAAAGAAGCAGTATATAAAGAAAAGACTGTCTTGCGGGCAGAGAATTCGGGAAATGAAAACCGTGCCATATATAGTTCGGTATGTTGAACGAAAAACTGATGAGCATTATAAAGAGCAGGGCTGTTTTTACTATCTTTTCTTTATAATTTACCTGGCTGTTCATATAGTACATCGGCAAAAAGAGCAGCGTGGCAACGCCGCAGTAAATATTCGGCCAGTGATCAAGTCCTGTTTCACATTCGATATTGACGAGGTGACGCGCAAATTCCTTGATAAGAGGGAAATAGCTTGTCAGCTCGGATGGGAAAGTGGTTTTTGCCGACGCTGTTCCAAAAAGCGCATATGCCGCAGGGATGAGTATGATAGCGCTTATAGCTCCTGCGATTATCGAATACAAGGCGAAAAGCCCGATCTTTTTCATATACGCCCCAAAGCTCTGCTTCGGAAGCATAATGACAAGTCCTATGGCATACAAAACGAGGAACATGCAAAGCATGATCGAAATATAATAATTTGTCAAAATCGAGATTGCGAGCGTGATACAGTACAAAAACGGCTTGTTTTCCTTTATCAGTTTTTCAAGCCCCAAAAGAACGAGCGGGGCAAGCCAGATAACGTCAAGCCACATTATATTCCAACTGTATGCCGCCATATATCCGCTGAGTGCGTAGCAAACGGCAAAAAACACGATGCCGAGGCTTCTGGTGTTGTGTTTTACGCTAAGATATTTTGCCATCGAATATCCTGACATACTGATCTTAAGAATGATCATTATAGTGATAAATTCAATGGAAAAAGATTGAGGCAGTATCAAAAGCAAAAGCTGCGTCGGGCAGAAAAGATAATATGCGATCAGAGCAAGATAGTTGCTTCCGAGGCCTATATCCCAGGCATAGGTAAGAGAACCGCCTGTTTTGAGCCGCCCCGAAAGCTCCGTATAAAAAGGACAGTACTGATGATAAAGGTCTGTTCGAAGAAAAGACATATTGCCGAAAGGCCAGATCCCTTTCGCGGCGCAGACGGCCGTCATAATAAATAAAGGAAGCGCGAAGGCCAGGATCATAGGCAGGCGCTCTTCAAGCGAAAGCCTTTCTTTTTTTTGCTTTTTCTCTTTTGTGTTTTCTTTGCTCATCTGTTTGTAATCTCCCGTAGGTTGGGCTTAAAGCATATACCGAAAAATATTCTAACATATAGGAAAACATTTTTCCACAATATATGGAGTAAAACCGTAGCGCCTACTACAATTTATATGGTTTTCGGGAAAAATTCTGTTGAAAGGGAAATGCCGTACTGTTATAATAACAAAAGCGCATGTTTCGCATCGCTTAAATATCATATTGAGGTGAAAAGAATGAATGTTTCTTACGTTCTCGCTGCCGACGGCAGTATGATTCTTGAAGGTCTTAAGAACATGGTTGTCGGTCTTGCAGTGGTATTTACCATCCTGATCTTGCTCAGCATAATCATCTGGACATTCAAGTTCCTCGGAAAAATCGGAGGCGGCAACAGCGCGGCAAAGTCGATAAGCGCTCCGGCGGGAGCGCCTGCCCCGTCTGCGCCCGCGGGATCTGCGGGTTCCATGTCCGAAACGGACGTAGAATTTAAAGACGTTGACGCCGAAACCGCCGCGGTCATCCTCGGCGCAATGGCGTCAGAGCTCGGAAGCGGTTTTTCCGTTACATCTATCAAAAAAAGCAAATAACTGGGAGGGATTATTAAAATGAGTACTTACAAGGTTACCGTTAACGGAGTTTCTTATGATGTTGAAGTTCAGCTTGCAGGCGGACAATCGCAGCCTGCCGCTCCCGTTTCCCCTGCGCCCGAGGCTCCCGCGGCTGCTCCGGCTCCTGCGGCCGGTCAGGCAGGAAGCATCAGAGTAGAGGCTTCCGTAGCAGGAAAAATATGGAAAGTGGTCGCTTCGACAGGACAGAGCCTGACTGCCGGAGACACGATAGTTATTCTTGAGGCCATGAAAATGGAAATACCCGTAGTTGCGCCTTCGGACGGCACCGTAGCCAGCATAGAAGTAAAAGAGGGTGATCCGGTAGAGGTTGGTTATCTTATCGCTACAATGAATTAACGAGAGGGATCTGAAATATGAGTATAGGATCGACTATTTCAAACCTGCTGGGACAGACGGCGTTTGCAAACCTCACCTGGGGCAACTACGTCATGATCCTGGTAGCGTGCGTGTTTTTATATCTGGCGATATCCAAAGGCTTTGAACCGCTGCTTCTGGTACCGATAGCTTTTGGTATGCTCCTTGTCAATATTTACCCTTCGATTATTTCGTCGCCTACAAAGACCTATCTTGACGTTGAAGGAAACGAAATAGCGATAGTCGAATATGACGGGGAAGATCTTGTCGCCACATGGAATGCCTGTGCGCTTGATACGAGCCGTATCAGTACGCAGGCAAAGGCGAGCCTTGAAGAGGACGGGTATTCGCTTATTTATAACGGATACGTAAAGAAGATCAGTGATACCAAGGCTCAGTTTGTTACCGGAGCGGGTACCGACAGCGAAGTGGTTTTTGCTACGATTGAATCGGTTCAGAACGTCGGAGAAGACGGAAAGCCGGTCACGGTACCGATCGAGACCTGCGTCGAAAAACTTGCCGCAGCGCTGACTGCGAACGCATATACCACGACTGAAAACGCGGGCGGACTCCTTTATTATTTCTATCAGCTCGATGAGTGGGCGATACTTCCCTCACTTATCTTTATGGGCGTAGGAGCCATGACGGATTTCGGCCCCCTGATCGCAAACCCGATCAGCTTCCTTATGGGTGCGGCTGCTCAGCTCGGCATATATGTTGCATATTTTCTTGCCATGGCATTCGGCTTCAATTCAATGGCTGCCGCTGCCGTTTCCATCATAGGCGGCGCGGACGGACCTACCTCGATCTTCCTTGCTTCAAAACTCGGACAGACATCGATTCTGGGAGCAATTGCCGTTGCGGCATATTCGTATATGTCGCTCGTGCCTCTTATTCAGCCGCCTATCATGAAACTGTTTACGACCGACAAGGAAAAGCATATCAAAATGGGCCAGCTTCGCCCTGTATCAAAGCTCGAGAGGATCCTTTTCCCGATCATCATTACAATCGTCGTATGTATGATACTTCCTTCAACGGCGCCGCTTGTAGGAATGCTGATGCTCGGAAACCTTTTCAGAGAATGCGGAGTGGTTCGCCAGCTTCAGGAAACAGCCTCAAATGCGCTTATGTATATTGTCGTTATTGTTCTTGGAACTTCCGTCGGCGCCACGACGTCAGCAGAAGCTTTTCTTAACGTCAAGACTCTCATTATCGTTGCATGCGGACTTGTCGCGTTTGCATTCGGAACGTTCGGCGGCGTTATGCTCGGAAAACTGCTTTCAAAAGTCACAAAGGGCAAGATCAATCCGCTTATCGGTTCCGCAGGCGTATCGGCGGTTCCTATGGCTGCGCGCGTTTCTCAGAAGGTCGGCGCGGAGTACGATCCCACAAACTTCCTTCTTATGCACGCAATGGGACCCAATGTTGCCGGCGTTATCGGAACGGCTGTTGCAGCCGGTACGTTTATGGCGATATTCGGAGTTAAATAGGAGAATGTTTTATGGAAAAAAGACCTGTTAAGATAACGGAAACCGTTCTTCGTGACGGACAGCAGTCGCTTATCGCGACTCGCATGCCGATTTCCGACATGCTCCCCATCGCTTCAAAGATGGACGAGGTCGGATATAATGCGGTAGAAGTCTGGGGAGGCGCTACTTTTGATTCCTGTCTGCGCTTTCTTAATGAAGATCCGTGGGAAAGACTCAGACTCCTTCGAAACGAGTTCAAAAAAACCAAACTTCAGATGCTGTTCCGCGGGCAGAATATTCTCGGATATCATCATTATGCCGACGATGTTGTTGAATATTTTGTTCAGAAATCTATTGCAAACGGCATAGATATCATCAGAATCTTTGACGCGCTCAATGACGTCCGCAATCTTGAAACCGCTATCAGAGCCACCAAGAGAGAAGGCGGCCATGTTCAGCCCGCTATTTCATATACGCTTGGCGAGCCTTATACGCATGAATACTATATGAACCTTGCAAGGACCATGCAGGATATGGGCGCGGACTCTATCTGTATCAAAGATATGGCCGGACTGTTGGTACCGGCAGAGGCCTTAAGTCTCGTCCGTGACATCAAGTCCGTCATAAGCGTGCCGCTTGAGATCCATACGCACTGCACCTCCGGCGTTGCAGATATCAGCTACGTCAGGGCGGTTGAAGCCGGAGCGGATATCATTGATACCGCCATCTCGCCATTCGGCGGCGGAACGAGCCAGCCCCCTACGGAGGCGCTCGTCAAAGCCTTCGAAGGAAGCGAATATGATACGGGACTCGACATGGAAAAGCTTATCGAGATCGCGGAGTATTTCAGACCCATTCGTGAAAGGTGTATCGAAAGCGGACTTCTGAACCCCAAGGTAATGGGCGTTGACATCAATACGCTGAAATACCAGGTTCCCGGAGGTATGCTTTCAAACCTTGTTTCTCAGTTGAAAGAGCAAAGAGCGGAAGACAAATACTACGACGTGCTCAACGAGGTTCCCAGAGTCCGCGCGGACATGGGTACTCCGCCTCTTGTTACGCCCTCGAGTCAGATCGTAGGCACTCAGGCCGTAATGAACGTCCTTATGGGCGAGAGATACAAAATCGCTACAGCCGAAACAAAAGATCTTTTTGCCGGTAATTACGGAAAGACGCCGATGCCTTTTAATGAAGAAGCAAGAAGAAAAGTTCTCGGAGACAGAGAGACCATTACCTGTCGTCCGGCGGATCTTATCCCTGACGAGCTTGATAAGTACGAACAGGAGATCGCAAAGTACAAGCAACAGGACGAAGACGTGCTCTCTTATGCACTCTTCCCGAAGGTAGCGATGGACTTTTTCAAAAAGCGCGTTGCTTCTCCTGATGAAAACGCAAAAAACGCAGTGTTAAACGGCATGGCGAGAGCTTCCGTAACGCCTCTGAAGTAAGCAAAGAGCAGGACATATTATGTTATCGGTGGTAATTCCGGCATATAATGAAGAAAAACTGATAGTAAATACGCTGGAGCGCGTGTCGAATGTTCTTTCGGACGCAAACATCGCACATGAGATCATTTTTGTAGATGACGGTTCACAGGACGGAACCTGGGAAACAATAAAAGCCCTTTCTGAGGCAAATGAAAACGTAGTAGGAGTCCATTTTAGCAGAAACTTCGGAAAAGAGGCGGCTATGTTCGCCGGACTTGAAAAAGCAAAGGGAGACGCTGTTGCGGTGATGGACTGCGATCTACAGCACCCTCCAAAAAAGCTTCCCGAAATGTATGAATTGTGGCAGGAAGGCTATGAGGTCGTTGAGGGGATAAAACGCGACAGAGGCGAAGAAAGCGCCGCACACAGAGCCGGAGCGGGGCTGTTTTACAAGCTTATGAGCAGAGCTACGGGCTTTGATATGAGCAACGCGTCCGACTTTAAACTGCTGGATCGCAAGGTCGTTGACACGCTCAATGCGCTCCCCGAAAAAAACGTATTTTTCAGAGCCCTGTCATACTGGGCGGGATTTAAGACGACGACCGTGCATTATTCAGTTGCCGACAGAGAAAGCGGCGAAAGCAAATGGTCAAAGCGTAAGCTCATAAAATACGCGGTTACAAACGTAGTCGCTTTTTCATCGGCTCCGTTAAGTCTTATTACGATATTGGGTATGATCACGCTGATTGTGTCGATAGTCATGACAGTGATCGCTCTGGTTCAGAAAATATCCGGCGCGGCTCTCGGAGGTTTTACTACGGTTATTATCCTGCTTCTTTTTATCGGCAGCATAATAATGATCTGCCTCGGGATCATCGGTATATATATTGCAAAGATATATGAGGAAGTTAAAGGGCGACCGAAATATATCATCTCAGAGATCAGCGGGAGATAAACAAAATGCAGACTTTTTACAGTCTGCATTTTATTACGGCGTGTTTTTCGATTTTGCCCGGATCTGGCGGGGTCATATAATCGTCCCCGAGCAGTTTCTTAAGATATTCATCAGGTTCGTTCATTATATAGTATTCGCGTCCTTCAAACGAAGCTTTGACAGGGGGGAAGAAAGACGCCCTCGTGTAGATTTCTCCGAAATAATGCTTTCTTCCGGCGGGAACTACGATATACCTGCTGGTTGGATTTTTTGGGCGTGACATTACTTTTTCCGTTTTAAGAAGCCACTTTTTCAAAGAAGCAAATCCAAACAGTCTGCCTATAAAAGCTTTTCTTTTTACTGTCTTTATCTGAGCCTTTTCGTTCAGATACGGAAGGATGACGTCCTTGTTGCGCCGCATTTTTATACAGGAACAGACCAGCATCAAAAATTCAAGATAAAGACCGTGAAGTTTTCTTCGGAGAGGACTGTCAAAGGTATCTTCGAGGGAATAGACGTCGATAAAGACTCCGGTTTTGTCCGGCTCGCTTTCAAACAGCTCTTCAAAAACAGTCCCCACAAGCCGTATTTTCATCGAGTGAATATCATATGATCCGCGCCCGGCTCTCTGAATATAATATTTTCCGGGAAACTCTTTTTTAAGAAGCTCGCCGATCCGGTCATAATCCTTCCCGGGAAGAATAATATCCATATCGTCGTCCCACGGGATAAAGCCGCGGTGCCTTACGGCGCCGAGCGTGGAACCGCCGGCAAGAAAATAGGTAAGGCCGTATTTTTCGCAGGTAAAGTGAACGTCGTCCATTATCCCGAGGAGGATTTGCTGAAGACGCTTTACATCGTCATCGGACAAAACGCTCATTTCAGGGTGCGATCTGATAACTTCTCTGACTATGGTATTTGTTTCAAATAATGATTTTATCTTCCTTGTCACTGACATAGCTTTTAAATTATATCACATCTTTTTAAAAAGCCAATTCCTTGATAGAAGTCTTTAATGGTAATACAGATGAAAACGCCGTCATAGTCCGAAAAAACTTGAATGCTTCGGTATTATATCTTATAATGTATGAAGTGTTTGAGCGGAGAAAGGCAATGACTGAAATAAAAGTTTCTGTAATCGTGCCCGTATATAATGCGGAAAAAAATCTCGAAACCTGTCTTGAAAGCATAGTTCATCAGACTCTTCCCGACATCGAAATCATTATCGTTGATGACGGATCGAACGACTCCTCCCGCGATATTTTAAAAAAATATGCAGACTCGGACGAGAGGATATCTTTGATTTTTCAAAAGAATCAATATGCCGGAGTTGCAAGAAACAACGGAAAGAAAAAGGCAAGAGGCAAATATCTTGTCTTTTGGGATTCCGATGATTTTTTCAGACTCGACGCGCTTGAAAAAATGTATGACAGCTGCGAGAAAACGCAGGCACAGGTCTGCGTCTGCAACGGGAATCAGTTCCTTGACGACAAAGGAAAAACCGTTCCCGCGCCGGCCTATCTCAGAAAAAAATATCTGCCGGATCACGTTCCTTTTTCCGCAGAAGAAGCCGCAGACGGTATTTTGAATTTTACGGCTGAGGCTCCCTGGAACAAAATGTTTCTGCGCAGCTATATCGAAGAACTCGATCTTGATTTTCAACCGAGCAGAAACGTGAACGACGCTTATTTTGTCTGCGTCGCGCTTTGTCTTGCAAAACGTATCACGATAGTCGAAGACGAGCTTGTTACTTACAGAAAAAATCAAAAAGACAATCTCGTAAACACGGTTTCAAAAGCAAATCTTGCTCCGTATCAGGCGTGGGCGGACATAAAGACAAAGCTTTGCCGAGAAAATGCTTTCCCCCAAAAAAGCTTTGAAAACAAAGCTCTTGATGTGGTGGTATATCATCTTCATCATACGCAGGGTTATGAGGCGTTTGCCGACAGCGTCAGGTACCTGAAAAGAGAAGGACTTGCCGCTCTCGGACTAAAAGAGAGAGAAGAAGGCTACTACTCTTCAAAATGGAAGGAAGCCTGCCTTGCGCGTCTTTTGTGCGATACGCCCGAGGAGTTTCTGGCTTTTTTTGCTTACAACACGTATTGCCAGCTTTACACGTCCGACGCGGAGAGGTATCTGCTTGAAAGACGGCTGGCTGCGTCAAAAGAAGACAATAGGAAGATAAGGGAATCCAAAAGCTACAAAATAGGCAAAATGATCACCTGGCTTCCCGGAAAACTAAAACGCAAAAAATAACGGAGAATAGAATGAAAAACACCGAAAACCAACCGAAGATCACAATCGTGGTTCCTGTTTACAACGTCGAAGAATATCTTGAAGAGGCGCTTGAAAGCATTACAGGCCAGACTTATAAAAATCTCGAGATAATATGCGTTGACGACGGATCCACCGACGGTTCGCTTAAAATACTAAGCAGATTCGCGGCTCAGGACAACCGCATCACCTTGCTTACTCAGAAAAATGCGGGCGGCGGCGCGGCAAGAAATGCCGGAATAGACGCGGCGTCGGGAGAGTATATTGCTTTTCTTGACAGCGACGATGTTTTTTCCGAAAAGCTTATCGAAAGGGCTTATCAGGCTGCTGAATTTGAAGACGCCGATATCGTGGCTTACAATTACTCGAAATTTTACGAAGACGGAACGAAAAAAGAGTTTAAAGGCTTCTTTCCGGATATGATGGGAAATTTTGAAGGGTATGTGTTCAATTACAAACAGTGCCCTGATACGATCATGAGCGTGATAAATCCCACTCCGTGGAACAAGCTTTACAAGCTGTCTTTTATCAGGAAAAACGGCCTGCGTTTCGAAGAAATCTCTTCGACAAACGATATTACGTTTGCAGCAGTAAGCGTTGCCGCGGCTCAAAAGATAACGTGTATAGACAATTCGCTTGTAAGATACAGGGTGGGCCACGTCGGGACCACCACTTCCACGAAGACCAAAAACCTGGGCAACGTCGTGACAGCCGTCCAAAGCGCGCTTGATCAGGTAAAGCGTTTTTCGTATTATGACGAGATCAAAAACGCCGCCTTAAGGTTTGCTATAGACAATTATGTTTTTGCCTTCAAAAACTACGTTCCCGATCTTTCGGCTCCGAATGCAAAGGAGTATTACGATCATATCCACGCCTTTTTCAATTCTGAAGAATGTGAAGGCGTTACCGCAGACAACCTGCACAATGCCGATCTTTACAGTTGGTTTCTTGCAATAAAGAAAAACGATCATCAAAAGATGGTCGGACTTTGCGAGCGGGAGATAGTCGTATCCCTGACCACTTATCCGGCCAGGATCGGCGGCATCCACAAGGTGCTCGATTCTATTTACAATCAGACCAAGAAGCCCTCGGCAGTCACCTTGTGGCTTGCGAAAGAACAGTTCCCCGGAAAAAATAAGGACCTTCCTGCAGAACTTTTGAGCCTTGTAAAAAAAGGCCTGCTGGAAGTCTTCTGGGAAGATGATGATTTAAAGCCGCATAAAAAGTATTTCGGGGCAATGCAAAAATTTCCCGAAGCATTGATAGTTACTATAGATGATGATCTTATTTACAACCCCAAGATGATAGAGAGGCTTTTTGTAAGCTATCTGTGCTATCCAAACGCGGTATCTGCTGTAAGGGCGCATCTTATGACGGCTGACGGCGACAGGCTTCTTCCTTATAAGTATTGGCTGATGGAGGTTGATACCTGTATTCTTACGCCTACAATGCATTATCTTGCTACCGGCGGCGCCGGCACCTTGTATCCTCCTCACCTGTTAAACGACGTGCTTTTTGACAAGGAGGGAATCAAAAAGTGTCTCTTCGCGGACGATCTGTGGATGAAGGCAGTCGAGCTTATTTCTGA
>DFFO01000041.1 GCA_002369255.1 Lachnospiraceae bacterium UBA3774 | reverse complement strand
TTCTGTCTTTTTTTAAATAATACACCATTTGACAGAATCTTCTGCGACTGGAGTTCTGTCTTTTTTTAAAAAAACACCATTTGACAGAATTTTCTGCGTCGGGAGTTCTGTCTTTTTTTAAAAAAACACCATTTGACAGTAGCTTCCGCCTCCAGAGTTCTGTCTTTTTTTGATAATTGAATATTTGACAGAAAAAGGCCGGAAAAATGTTCTGTCTAAACAAGGAAAATGGTTTTTTGACAGAAAAAGGAGCGGAATCATCTTCCGCTCCTTTTGATCTTATATTTCCCGCGCAGATTATTATGCTTTAAGCATGGTCTTTGCTTTTGACAGGAATACAAGATAAATAACGTAATAAACTACGGTCAGCACACCGCCGATGATTGAGAATACTGTGGTGGTAACGTTTGCTCCGATTATGCCTAAGACAATGGAGATGACCTGAACAATGACTATGCAGATCAGGATGGTCTTTCCGAGGCTTTCAAGCTCAGTGTTTCCGAGTTCTCTTGCAAAGCTCTGAATACCCATGATAATAAATACCGTCACAACGGTGTTGAGAGCATCAGAAATTACCGTTTTTACAACACTATCGGCAGGTAAAGCAAATCCTGCAATCACACCGAATATAAGGTTGATGATTGCCGCATAGAAAGCATAGGTAAAAAACTTTGTGGCGGGCTCGTCATTTTTTGCAGCATTAATACCGATTAGAGAAACGACAAGAGCTACCAGGCCCAAAATAGTTCCAAGAACAACGGAAAGCAGTGTGGCAAGAAGTCCGCCGACTGCAACGTCAGCAGAGCCCGCAGCTACGCCCGCGCCCATTACCAAAAGACTCAAAATAAATGCCAGTGAAGAAATGAGACCAAGAATCTCAGCCGTCAGGATGTTGCTGACGCCCTTAAAACCGTTAGGATATTTCATTGTTTTTTCTCCTTTCAGATTTTAGTTTGAATTACCCCACACTATTTTAACACGCCCATGCTTCTTTTTCAATCCTTTTAAATCAGATGTCGACCCGATTTCTCTTTCCCCCGGCATAAAAATCCCTGATGTTTTTTATCACCTCATCAAGACACCTGACTCTTGCTTCGTACGAGCCCCATGCCATATGCGGCGTAAGACACACGTTTGGATAATCCTTTATGCGGTAAAACGGATGGTCCTTTCCGAATGGCTCTGTACTGTAAACGTCTATTCCGAGCGCTCCGAGCCTTTCTTCTTCTATCGCTTTGCAAAGAGCCTCCTCGTCGGCAACCGCGCCCCTTGCAACATTGATAAAGATAGCGTCCTTTTTCATCATGGAAATCAGTTTTTCAGAGATAAGTCCCCTCGTGCTTTCATTTAGCGGGGTATGAACCGAGATAATGTCCGAAGTCTTGCAGAGTGCTTCAAGGGAGACGCAGTCAAGACCTTCTTTTGCAGTCCTCTTGTTAATGATGACCCTGCAGCCGAGCGCCTCTGCCGCTGCCGCGACCCGCCTCCCGATATTTCCGTATCCGACGATACCCCACGTTTTTCCGGAGATTTCGTGGTAAACCGGAGTCAGCCGATTTGCAACGCCGCTTTCCGAGTACTTCCCGCTCCTGACGTATTGCGTATATTCCGGCAGACGGTTTATCAGAGAAAGCGCCATTGCAAGCGTCAGCTGCGTTACATTATCGGACGAATATCCGACTACATTGCAGACCGCGATCCCGGCCTGCCTGCAGTAATCCGTATCAACATTGTCATAGCCCGTAGCAAGAATGCATATCAGTTTTAAACTGTCTAATCCCTCGAGATTTTCTTTATTTAGCTTTACCTTGTTTACAACAGCTACCTGCGCATCTGCCAATCGTCCCGCAACGTCCGCAGCTGCCGTATTGTTAAAAACAGTAGTTTCGCCTATTTCAGAAAGCGGCGAAAGATCCAAATCCCCGCCGAAAGTGGCGGCATCAAGAACGACGATTTTCATTTCAATCTCCTTGTATTATCCAAACAAAAGAGCCTTGGCGATCCCGAAATAGACCACCAGCGACAGCGCATCCACGATAGTAGTGATAAAAGGCGAAGCCATGACCGCCGGGTCAAAGCCTGCTTTTTTTGCGAGCATAGGCAAAGTGCAGCCTATGATCTTAGCCACAAGAACAGTTACCGCGATAGCCATACATACTACAAGCGCCACGATCCATGTCACCTGGGTATTGCCCAAAAGAAGCCTGTCTATGAGCATGATCTTTGCAAAGCATACGCAGGAAAGCGCAAGACCGCAGAGAAACGCCGTCCTTACTTCCTTCCAGATGATAGCCGGAAGATCGCGAAATTCCACTTCTCCGAGCGATAGCGCTCTGATGATGGTGACTGAAGACTGGGAACCGGAATTGCCGCCCGTATCCATGAGCATCGGGATAAATGCCGTAAGAACGACCTGCGCTGCAAGCGCGGATTCAAAATTGTTTATAATAAGTCCCGTAAACGTAGCGGATACCATAAGAAGCATCAGCCACGGGATACGCTGTTTGAAAAGGTCAAAAGGATTGGCGTGAATATAAGTCTTTTCGGAAGGGCTCATACCACCCATGATTTCGATATCTTCCGTAGTCTCCTCTTCGATAACGTCCATCGCGTCGTCAAAAGTAACGATACCGACCATTCTGCCGTCCATATCAACGACGGGAAGCGCGAGAAAATCGTATTTTTTGAACATCTGCGCCACTTCTTCCTGGTCTGTATGCGTATTTACGGAAATCACGTTCGTTTCCATTATATCGCTGATCAGCGTGTCGTCATCCGTGCAGAGAAGCAGGTCTCGCACTGTCAAAACGCCCTCAAGATAACGGTTTTTTGTGACATAACAGGTATAAATGGTTTCCTTATCGATACCGGTCCGGCGAATACGCAGTATTGCCTCGGCTACTGTCATAGCCGGGCGCAGGGAAACGTATTCCGTAGTCATGATGGAACCGGCGGAATCTTCCGGATAACGCAGTATTCCGTTTATGTCGCGGCGCATTTCCGGGTCAGCGGTAGCAAGGATCCTTCTTACTACGTTTGCGGGCATCTCCTCTACGATGTCAACAGCGTCGTCAACATACAGTTCATCAAGAACTTCTTTTAATTCCGAATCGGAAAAGCCCTTGATAAGAAGCTCCTGAAATTCAGGATCCATCTCTACGAACGTTTCGGCGGCCTGTTCTTTAGGAAGCAAACGAAACATAAGAGGAATGCGTGAATCCTCTATATCCTCAAATATTCCGGCTACGTCCGCCGGATTCATGGTTATTAAAATATCTCTGATGGTAGGATATTTTTTTTCGTCGAGAAGCGCCGTGAGCGTTTCGGCGATAGAAACATTACCTCTCTCAGCCATAGTTTTCTCCTTTTCTTTGGCGTATTCCGGCAAAAACCGGCAAATAAAAACCGCGCAAAAATAAGCTGCATATTTTTTATGCAATTTAATTTTGACTTAACAAGGAAATCTTTTGGCGGGTCAAAGCACAGAAAGTGCAGATAATATCAATAAGCGGAAATCACAGGCAAACGCAAGTGATCCGGCTTTGTACTTCGACCCGAAGAAGATCCACTGCTGTCCATGTAATTTCCCCTTTCGTTTTATTGGCAGCCGCTTTTGACTGCCCTAAAAATATATAACTTAAGCCGTTTTTTGTCAAGCGCTCATTTAGCCCATGAGCCTTGGTTCCTTCTTTTTGAGGCTTCGATAATAAACAAGATAAAAAATGATCCCGTAAACCGTGGATATCGGCGTTGCGATACCCAGCCAGAACAGAGAGCCCCAGCTTTGAACCGAAAAAAACCATGTCAGCGGCAGTCTGATGAGGATGGCCGAGGTAATGCCGTTTAACATAACCGCGGTGGTTTTTCCGTGACCGTTATAAAAGCCCGAAAAAGCAAAAAGCGTATTTGTCAGGATCCCGTCCCAGCAAAAACCGTAAATATTGAGCGACGATTGATCTATAACCGCTTTATCTGAAGTAAATACGGACGAGAGCTGCGGGGCAAACAAAAAGCTGAGCACGCAAACAACTATTCCAAAGCCCGTACCTATCGCGATCATCTTAAAGAGCGCGTTTTTTGCTCTCGAATAAAGGCCGGCTCCCACGTTTTGCGATACGACTGCCGTGACGCTTGCTCCAACTGCCGAAGGGATAAGCATCATAAAGCCAGACAGCCTCGAAGCGACGCTGTATCCGGCGGAGGCTGCAAGTCCGAAGGTGTTTGCAAAAGCGAAAATCGCTATGAATGAAAAATGTACGAGCGCGTCCTGCAAAGAAAGCGGCACTCCGAGTTTGAGTATTGTGCCGACGTCTTTTGTCTTTAATGATATATCTCTTTTTTTCAGGCTGAAAGGAAGGTCCTGACGCGAAATGATGACCAGCGATAATACTACGCTGAGCGCCTGAGCAGCTATCGTAGCGATGGCGGCTCCGGCAGAATCAAGCCTGAATATGCCGCACAAAACAAGGTCGCCTATCACGTTTGCAGCCGCGGAGATCGCGACAAATATCATGGGAAGCTTTGAATTTCCTATGCCTCTGAAAATACCGCTGATCACGTTGTATGCAGTTATAAATACTACTCCCGCCGAACAGATCCTGACATAGGCAAGAGCTTTTTCCATGGCCTCCTTCGGAACCTGCATCAGCTTGCACATCGGGTAAGCTATCAGCTCCATAAGCCCGGTAAGAAGTATTCCCACGACGATAAAGAGCGCGCACGCAGCACCAACCGCCGCGCCTGCGCCCGAATAATCCTTGCTTCCGATCCTTTGTCCGATAAGAACCGTCGCGCCCATAGTAAGTCCGAAAATGATAAAGGTTACGAGATACATTATCTCGCTTCCCGAACCGACTGCGGAAACGCTTGCGGAATCGCCGAAATGACCGACTATCAAAAGATCGGCCGCGCCGTATGCCGACTGGAGCAGCGAGGCCCCGAGCACAGGCAAGGCGAATTTTATCATATTTGAAACAACAGGTCCTTTTGTAAAATCTCTTTCTGCTGACATCTTCTTCTCAACTATCTGATATTTTGTCGTAGCATATGGCAACAAGACGGTATTTTAACAAAACAAAGCGCATATTTCAAGTAACTGTTAAAACCATGTATGACGCCGCAAAAAGCTAATGCGTTTTTTAAGAAATTGAGATATAATGTGCTTTGATAATCGAATTGAAAGGCGTATTTTGTATGAGGGCAATAATTGATATTCTAAGCGATATTTTGGGTGAAGCGTTTAAATCGGCGGGCTATGATGAAAACTACGGAAAAGCCTCCGTTTCCAACCGCCCCGATCTTTGCGAATATCAGTGCAACGGCGCGCTATCTGCGGCGAAGCAATATCATAAAGCCCCTATTGCAATTGCAAACGAAATATCGGAGCTTTTGCTCTCCGGAAAATATTCCGGCATTTTCCAAAAGGCTCAGCCGGCAGCGCCCGGATTTATCAATATCGATCTGTCTCCCGCATTTCTTGCGGAGCATCTGAACGCGCAAAGCCGTGATGACAAGCTCGGAACCGACGAGATCGGAAAAGGCAAAAAAATAATCGTCGATTACGGCGGCCCGAACGTTGCAAAGCCGCTTCACGTAGGACACCTTCGCGCCGCCATCATAGGCGAGTCGATAAAACGCATTTACCGTTTTTGCGGATATGAAGTAATAGGCGACGTCCATCTCGGAGACTGGGGTCTGCAGATGGGGCTTATCATTGAAGAAACGAGGCTGCGTCATCCGGATCTGTGCTATTTTGATCCCGATTTTACGGGCGAGTATCCAAAAGAAGCGCCATTTACCATAAGCGACCTGGAAGAGATCTATCCTACTGCCAGCAGTCGCAGCAAGACCGACGAGGGTTTTGCCGCCGCCGCCCACGAGGCCACCTTCCGCCTGCAAAACGGCGACCCCGGCTATACGGCGCTTTTTAGGCATATCATAAATATATCCGTTGCCGATCTTAAGAAAAACTATGCCAATCTCGGCGTGACATTCGATCTGTGGAAGGGCGAAAGCGACGTTCAAAAGTATATCCCGGATATGCTCGCAGATATGAAAAGCAAAGGCTTTCTCTATGAGAGCGAAGGCGCGGGGGTAATAGACGTTTCCGAGCCTGACGATCAAAAAGAAATCCCGCCCTGTCTGGTGCAAAAGTCTGACGGCGCGTCTCTTTATGCCACGACCGACCTTGCGACGCTGCTTGAGCGCGAAAAGCTCTATCATCCGGACGGCGTTATTTACGTAGTGGACAAAAGACAAAGCATGCATTTTCTGCAGGTATTTCGCGCAGCGCGAAAGACCGGCATAGTAAGGCCGGAAACGCTGCTGTTTTTCCTCGGCTTTGGCACTATGAACGGAAAGGACGGAAAGCCCTTCAAGACCCGCGAGGGCGGCGTTATGAGGCTGGAAACCCTGATCAGCGATATAAATGAGGCCGTATATGACAGGATCATGGAAAGCTCTCCTGATGCCGATCCTGCGGAAGCAAAAGCAAATTCAAAGATCATCGGCCTTACCGCATTAAAATACGCGGATCTGTCAAATCAGCCTACAAAGGACTACGTATTTGACGTCGCCAGATTTACTTCGTTCGAAGGAAATACCGGGCCGTATATTCTTTATACCATAGTAAGGATAAAGTCCATCATAAGAAAGTACGGAGAAGAAAAAGCAAAACAGGCCACGTACGTGCTGCCTGCAAAAAGCCAGCTCGAAAAGTCGCTGCAGCTTTTGCTGACAAGGTTTTCGGACGCGGTTCTCTGCGCCTGCCGCGAATATGCCCCGAATCGCATTTGTCAGTATATTTACGATCTCTCAAACGCATTCAACAGCTTCTACCACGAAACAAAAATCCTGGCGGAAACTGATGAAAATAAAAAAGCCGGCTATATAGCCCTATTAAAACTCACAGAGCGCACCCTTGGCCAATGCATTGAACTGCTTGGCTTTGAGGCGCCGGAAAGGATGTAACATGAAAAAGTTTTTGAACGAATTCAAGGAATTTGCAGTCAGAGGAAACGCGATTGCTTTGGCAGTAGGTATGGTTATCGGCGCTGCTTTTACGGCTATCGTAAACGGCGTCGTTGACAATCTTATCAACCCGCTGATCGGTCTTATCCTCGGAGGGATCGACCTTTCAACCGCTCTTATTGTTAAAGTAGGCGACGCATATCTTAATTTCGGCGCAGTCATTCAGGCAATTATTACCTTTATCATCACGGCGCTCGTTCTTTTCATTATCGTCAAGCTGCTCAACAAGATGCACAAGGAAGAGGAGGCTGCCCCCGAAGAGCCCGAACCCAGCAACGAAGAAAAGCTTCTGACCGAGATCAGAGATCTGCTTTCAAACAAATAAAAAAGCGATAAAAAAACCGGGGTCTTAAACAGATCCCGGATTTTTTATGCAAAAAAATTCCGCTTTACTCTCCTTCTTTCTTTTTTGCAGCGAGAGCCATTATCTCATCATATTTTCCGATGATATATTCATAGGATTTCGGATTGTGCGGCAGATAGCACTGTGAGCAATCCTTGCATATTCCGTATTTGTCATATCTGAAATTTCCGCCGCAGTTTTCACCGAGCGCATATAACGGGCAGTAACAGAAAAGACAGTTGAAGTTGTCGGGATCATCCGTTTCATGACAGGGAAAAAAACGGCAGTCCTTGTTTGAAAAGAATTTAAAGCTGTTTTCCATAGCAGGCACCTCTTTTATCAGCTTTTTTATACCACAACCTTTTTTTAACAGCAACAGCGGGACTCCGTAAAAGAGTCCCGCGTATCGTTTAAAGACGATTATTTCTGTTTTTTGGCCTTGAGTATGGCAAGGGCTCTTTGCATCTCGTTGTAAACGATCATAAAGCCTTCGTCAACGCCCATACCGGGTTTGGCCAGGATCTGGGTGGGCTGAGTAGCCAGCGCGCACTGTGTAAGCACCTGAGCGGAGCGGTCGGTCTCGTTGCAGGTACCGCCCTGGTAAGCGCCCATTCCGTGAGCTTTGCAATAAAGAACCGCTTCGATGGTATTGTTGATACCGCCAAGATCCGGGGTCTTTATCTGAACCATATGACCCGCATGATTGTCGGTAAAGTATTTTACGTCATCAAAGGTATTGCACCACTCGTCGGCAACAAGCTCTACGGTAGAGCCGCGGCGGTCAAGCTCAGCGGTAAGTCCCGCAAGCGCGATCATCTGAGTCTCGCGGTCGGTGTCGCAGTCCATAGGTCCTTCAATACGAAGCTTGAAGGGCTTTGCGATCTCTTCGAGCTTTTGGATATAATCAGCCATGGCTGTGTAGTTGTTGTTTCCAAACGCCGCGCCGATGGTTCCGTAAACGTCGATATGAAATACCGGCTGATAGCTTTCGTCGCTTCTCCATTTAAGGATACGGTTGCGAAGCCACTCAACGTACTTTTCAAGAAGTTCGCCCTTGGGTCCGAGCTTTGTTTCTACGTTGTTTATAAGCGCGTGAGGAAGCACCTGCGCACCTTTGATGATCATCTTATCAGATCCGTCATATCTGTCGTCGCCCGACTGGGTGAAGATGTCTATGGGCGTTTCGGATACTTCACATCCGTACTCTTCTGCTACGACTTCGCAGATAAGCTTGTGCTGCGCTTTTGCTACAGCATCAAGAAGCGCCTGAGAAACACCGTAGCGGATAGCGGTATGAAGTCTCTTTCCATCTACCGTAATAGCTTCCATATCAGCTGCAAGCTTGCGGAAATCCTTTGCTTCCTTGCCGATAAGGGTAGGCTTGATATATTTGTCGATCACGGGAATAAAATCCTTGGCAAGGAAAAGGGGATCTCTTCCGCCAGCTCCCGAATACTGAACCGCGGCGCAATCGCCGAAAGCTATCTGGCCGTCTTCAAGAATGATCTGAACGGAAATAGCTTCACCGGGCATACGGATCTGCGTAAATCCTTCGGTCACTGTCTCTCCGACATAAAACACGCCATCATGACCCGCGCCTTTTTTGATGGCTCTCTGGTCATCAAAGTAGAAGCCTGTGCGTCCGGGTGAACATACAACATCTACAATCTTCATAATAATATTCTCCTTTTTCCGCTTGATAGGTATCTTCAAGCTCTGTATTTTATTTAAATATCTCTCATTCCGGGACGACCTACGAGACGGCCGCGTCCGATCGCATAAATATCGTCAACAACCATGTTGAAGTGAACAGGTCTGTTTTCATATCTTGCGCGCTCTTCCATCTTTCTTCTGTGGAAGTCTTTTGTCTCCTGATCGAAAGGCAGGTTGCCGGGATCGAGGATGCGCACCGCGCCCTCATTATCACGGGCGGGAAGCATGAGACCTGCGTTTGCGGCGCAAGGAGCAAACGGAACGTCAAGCGCGCCTGTTTCTACGCCGCGGCAGGCTCCGAGAGCCCAGTCTCCGTCTCCGAGTTCGTAGCACTTTTCAAGGATCGCACGCGTAGCGTTTTTGATCATATATTTTTCAACTTCAAGGTCTTTTGATGAATACTCCTGCTCATAAAGCATGTTTATTACCTGCTTTGTGCAGCGGCAGCCCTGAGCGTTTGCTTCCATCGTAGGAATACCGACAGCTTCGTGAGGGCTCTTTACGATAACCTTTGTGGCCTTTGAAAGACCTGCGCAGGCGGCTCCGAGAGAAATAACGCCAAAGGCCTGTGCCTCGTCTTCGGGGAAGCCTCCCATCCACTCATGAAGAACCGTAGTAACTTCAACGTCATGGAATCCGAACATATCAAGATAGTCCTCAGTAAGCTCCTGAAGCGTCAGGATGGCTGCAACGTCCTGGGTTATGTTTCCGCACTGTCCGTATCCGACGGTAATGTTCTTTACGCCCTGCTCGGCGGCAAGAAGCGCCTCAATTACGGCAACCGCATGAGAAATGGCGGGCGGAACAAGAGTACCTGTAAGCGGTCCGAAAGGCTCGCGGTTTATGGATATTCCGTTTTCCTCATAGAGACCCGTAAGACGGTCAACGTACTGCCAAGTCTTTATGGTATGTTCAAGCGGGATCTTTTTGCAGTAAGGAAGGTTGTATGAGATTCCGCCGCCTTCATATGAGGTAAAACCGGCCGCATAGGTGATCTCGGCAAGCAGACGGGCGTCAGGCGTACCGTGACGAACCTGCAGGGGCGTTTTAACGGATTCGACCAGATGACGGCACTTGTAAACACCGTGGTTTACAGCGGGGAAGCCGTTCATCAGAGCGCGACCCTCAAGAATAGACTGCTTGAGTCCTTCTTCGGCTTTGTCATAGCTGTTAAGACGCGTATATGAGTCGATAGTAGAAGGAAGCAGATCTACGTGTCCGTATTTTTCAAGATACTGCATCAGTTTTATATGCTCGTCAAGAACCGGCACGCCTGCACGCGGCTGGATCAGGGTACGTCTTTCCTTTTTTGCCGCAAGCAGCTTGTCGCCGAAGCGAAGGTCGCCGGTAAGAGTCTTCTGGTAAGCAAAGGCGTCGTCCAGATCAACTTCTTTTCCGGTATGCCAGGTCGCAAGCACCTCTTTTCTTTCCGCTTCAAATTCAGCGTCGGAAAGCTTTCTGTTTCTTATCTCCATTTATCTCTCCTCCAAAATCTTGTTAAAACCCGTGACATGAGCCTTCGTTCATATCCGGAACAAATTTACTTTCTTCTTTTTGCGCTCCGAGATCTGGGCTGATCACCGTTCCCATATCCTCGAGTTCTTTTTTCATGATATGAAGAGCGGCTTTCGGATAATGCTCCGACAGCAGTCCCATTGCGGCTATGATATAGTTTCGATCCACGAGGATATCCGCTCTTACGGGACGAAGACTGTACGGCGATGCGGCCGTAAAAAGTGCATGAGCCGCGATCTCGTCTGTTTTTTTTGTATGGATCAGGCTTCCTCCCGTGACAACGATCCGGTGGATATTGCTCAGGTCCTTGCCGTTTTGTATAAAGCTAAGACCCATCAGCGTATATGCTTCAGATATATGACCCGCATGTCTTTCCACCGCAGTATCTATAGCCATGGAAGCCAGCGCATAATCCAGTCTTGCCCATTCGCCGTCATCCTCGCAGGGTACCTCGTCGGTATGAGTGCTTAAGTGCTCTACCATTTCTTCACAGCGGCCGACCGGGATGCCCGAAAGCTCCGCGATCTTTGAAATGCCGGCTGCTTCGACAATGCCTTTTATGCTGTATCTCATGCCGATATCGCCTTCGACGGTACGTTTTGCATACGGCTCGGGAAGGCCTTTAAATACTGTATTTCCCTTGGTCGGACGACCGTCGCAGATAGTATAGATATCTGTTGTGGCCCCGCCTACGTCAACGGCCAAAAGCTCGCCTATGCCTTCTTCTCCTGCCGTTCCCTCCGCCAGCAGTCTGATACCTTTCATAACTGCCGCAGGCGTGGGATTTACGATTCCGGAAATAAGATCGGTCGCTTTTGAAAGACCCTTTGCGGTAACGATACGTTCAAGAAATATATCCCTGATCTGTTTTTGCGTCGGTTCGATATTGATCTGATCGAACTTTGGCATTACGTTTTCACAGATATAAGTCTTGTGGGTCGGAGAAAGGATCTTTTCACATTCTCTTGCGGCATTCCGGTTTCCGGCCACGATAACAGGGAAATCGTCTTCTATCCCGGCTATCACACCGGCATTGTGGATGATGCACTCGCTGTTGCCGCCGTCTGTTCCGCCGACAAGAAGCATGATGTCCGGTTTTGCCGCCCTGATCTCATCCGCGTCGTCTTCCGTGAGCTTGAAGGAATAAACCTTCATGACTTTTGCGCCCGCGCCGAGAGACGCCATCTTTGCGGCCTCCGCGGTAAGCTCCGGAACAAGTCCGCTTGAGATCATTTTCAGTCCGCCGGCAGCCGACGAGCAGGCATAGCGCTCAGCAAATTCAAGCTTCCCGGTCTTTTGTTCCAGTAGCTTTACGGCGTTTTCAAGGCCTTCGTTGATGTCGGTGAAAATAGTCGTAAACGAAGAGGCCGTTCCGAGAAGTTTTTCCTCTTCCACATCAACTGCCGTAATCTTGGTATATGTGCTTCCGAAATCTATGAGCAATACGGGTTTCATATATTATTCGTCCATTTTCAGATCTTTATGCAGACAGTCTATATCCACCTGGGGATCTGTTCCCGGAGGAAAAGCACGGTCAAAGCCCATGTCGTGGTAACGCTGTTCCACCTTTTCAAAATCCTGCTTTCCGATAACGATATTTCCGCCAACGTAAAGAAGGATATTCGGAATTCCGGCTTCCTCGCATTTTTCTCTCATGCCGCGGCAGTCAAGCTCGCCCTGGCCGTAGAGAGACGATACCAAAATAGCATCTGCATTTGATTCGATCGCGGCGCTGATAAACTCTTCCTGAGTTACGGTTACGCCGAGATTGATGACGTTGAATCCGGCATCGGTAAACGCGCGGTACATGATCTTGTTTCCGACTGCGTGTACGTCATTGCCGATAACGCCGATTACGATTGTCTTTTTTTTCATGTTCTCTCCTTGTGTGCTTGTTTTGATGCTAAATAACGGGCTTTACCCATTTCATACAGATTGTTCCCTTCGGAGTCGATAATGACGGTGACAGGGAGATTTTCGACTTCAAGTCTTCTGACCGCTTCCGCTCCGAGGTCCTCATATGCTATCACTTCGGCCTTTTTGACGCACTTTGCAAGCAAGGCTGCGCAGCCTCCGATAGCTCCAAAATAAACGGCGCCGCATTCTTTCATTGCTTCAACGACCTGCGGGCTTCTCTTTCCCTTTCCGATCATTCCCGTAAGACCCGCTTCCCGAATCATTCTTGGAGAATAAGGATCCATCCGGTATGAGGTCGTGGGGCCCACGGAGCCTATCGGCTGACCCGGCATAGCGGGAGCGGGGCCGGCGAAGTAGATGACGCTGTTTTTGAAATCAGCGGGGAGCGGATCGCCTTTGTCAAGCGCTTCGCAAAATCTTTTGTGCGCCGCGTCCCTTGAGGTATATATCACGCCGGTGATCTCAACGCTGTCTCCCGCCTTCAAAGTCCTTGCAACTTCGGGAGTAAGCGGCATGGTTATTTGTTTTGCCATCTCAGATCACCTCCGTCTTGTGTCTTGCAACATGACACTGTATATTTACCGCTACCGGCAGACCGGCTATATGCGTTGCATAATGTTCGATATTGACCTTTAACGCATAAGTCTTTCCGCCAAAGCCCTGAGGCCCGACGCCCATTTCATTTATCTTTTCCCGAAGTTCTTCCTCCAAATCGGCGTAAAACCTGTCGGGATTTGGCTCGTCCAAAGGACGCAGCAGCGCTCTTTTTGCCATATAAGCCGCTTTATCGAACGTTCCTCCGATACCTACGCCCACAATGACAGGCGGGCAGGGATTCGGTCCTGCTTCCTCACAGACCTTTAAGATAAAGGCTTTTACGCCCTCGAGTCCGTCCGCGGGCTTGAGCATTTTTATCTGGCTCATATTTTCCGAGCCAAAGCCCTTGGGGGCAACGGTAACGGTAAGCTTGTCTCCGGGAACGATATTGTAATAGATCATGGCCGGAGTATTGTCGCCGCTGTTCTTTCTTTCGATGGGATCGCTGACAACGCTCTTGCGAAGATATCCTTCAGTATACCCTTCTGATACTCCCCTGTTTACGGCGGCCTCAATATCACCGGTAATATGAACGTCCTGACCTATATCGAGAAAAACGCATGCAACGCCCGTATCCTGGCAGATAGGCACTGAGTTTTCCTCTGCTATATGATAATTGGTGATTATCTTGTCAAGTATCTCCGCTGCGGGAGCCCACGGCTCTTCTTTGCGGTTTTTTTCAATGCAGGCTCTTACGTCTTCCGGAAGGTAATAGCAGGTTTCTTTGCAAAGACGCTTGATGACCCGCGTAAGCTCTTCTGATCTTATCTCTCTCATTGTAAAGGTTTTCAACTCCTCGGAACATTGTATATATAATCAACGTGTTCTCCGCGATGACCGAGAACCTCGGCTACGACGCGATCTCCCTTCGGAGCGGATTTGGGTATTCCGCAGATTTCTTCGGCCATTTTTTTAAGCTCGTGAATATCAACTACGGGAATACCGGCGGCGATAAATTTTGCTTTGAGATCCTTGACGCGGTTTTCTTTTACAACGTTTTCGTTTACCGCTACGCCCTTTTCTGTGATAAGAACATCAACATACTGTCCCTGCGTGGAGATTACTCTTACGTGGTCAAGTATGATGGGAAGACGGTTTCTGAAAAGAGGGGCGATGATAACTGCCATACGGCACTGCTCGGCAATGTCGGTATGTCCGCCGGATCCTCCCATGATATTTCCTGTGGAATCGGTATGTACGTTTACATTGAAATCAACGTCGATCTCGGTGGCGCCAAGCATGGCACAGTCAAGTCTGGTCATGCAGGATGATTTTCCTACCGCAGATGCATACTGACGGCCGGATACTTCGATATGGTTCGGATTTGTTTCAAGATCGGCCGCCGCGCCCGTATCAAACGACTGAACATCAAGAAGGGCTTTGAAGCAGCCGCTCTGCTGAAGATCTACTGAATATGACGTGATACCGCCGACGATAAACGATCCGACCACACCCTTTTTCAGCATTCTTTCTTTTAGATAGACAGAAACCGCAAGCGTAGCTCCGCCCGCTCCCGTCTGAAAGCTCATACCGTCTTCCAAAAGTCCGGCCGCTTCTATGCATTTTACGGCCATCTGAGCCATGCGAAGTCTTACAGGGTCACGCGTGATCGCAGTAGTTCCCGACATGATTCCTTCGGGATCGCCTATGGACTCGACTTCTACGACGTAGTCCACAAAATCTTCGGTGATCGAAGCGCCGAGCATCGGATATTCCACGAGATTGTCAGTGATGACTACGACCGTGTCTGCGTGTTCCGCGTCAGCCATGGCATATCCCATCGAACCAAAGCGCGTCTTTCCGCGTTTTCCGGTGCAGTTGCCCATCACGTCAGACGTGGGCGCGCCGATAAATGCGATATCGATATGCGTTTTGCCGTTGCAGATATCGCCGGGGCGGCTTCCGTGCGAACGGAAAATAACGGGTTTTTCCATTATGCCGGAAGCTATCGCGCTTCCGACAGTCTTTGACATATAGTTACACATGATCTGAGTAACCACGCCGTTTTTGATATGCTCTATAAGCGGCTCATGGCACTCGAAAATGGATGAGGCATGAAGAGTCAGATCTTTTATGCCCTGCTTTGCGGCTTCGTCAAGCACCATGTTGAGCAGATAATCGCCGTTACGAAGATGATGATGGAAAGAGATCGTCATCCCGTCCTTTAAGCCGGCTTTTTTGATAACTTCCGAAATACTTCCTACTACTTTATCAATCATCTTCCTTCGGGCTCCTTTCGATTCCAAGCTCTTTTGCTATCGCTATGGTCTGCAGCGCGCGGATCTCTACGGGTTTGTCGATCATTTTGCCGCGAAGGGCAACCACGCCAAGTCCTTTTTCTTTTCCTTCCGCAAGCGCGTCGCGAACGTCGTAGGCATAATCAACGTCTGCCTGGGAAGGGCTAAAGGCCTCATTTATGGCGTCAACGTGACGGGGGCTGATCGCTGATTTCCCGGTAAATCCGAGACTCTTGGCATAAGCAGCGTCGTCAATGATGCCGAAATCGTCATGCGCGTCTGTAAAAGGAGTATCATATATTTCAACGCCCGCTGCCCTTGCGGCATTTACGATACGTTTTCTCGCATAATCGATCTCATTGCCTTCTTTTGTACGCTTGCACTGCAGATTCGCGGTATAATCCTCTCCTCCCAGAAGCATGGCCTTTACTCTGGGCGAAGCGGTCGCGACCAGATATGAATTTTCTATTCCTTTTGCGGTTTCGATGAGGGGAACAAGTCCGATACTTCCTTTTTCGAGGCCGCTCTTTTCTTCTATTTCGGATATTGCTTTGTCAAAGACTTCGACGTCTGCCGGGCTTTCAATCTTTGGAGTCATTATAAGCCCGGGCGCCAGAGGAACGATTTCCTCCAGATCTTCCTGCCAGAAAGGCGAATCAAGTGAATTTACTCGAACACATATTTCAATTTTGCTGTAATCCATCGTCTTTAAAAGATTGCGAAGAAGAATCCTCGCGGAATCCTTTTCCATAGGCGAAACAGCGTCTTCCAGGTCAAAAATAATCGTATCCGCTCCCATCGTTGCGGCAAACATTACCTGTTTCGGGTTGGCCGCCGGGATAAATAACATCGATCTGCGCATTTTTATCCCTCCATTCCTCTTTTGATAACGGCTTCCATACGGGCTCTGAGCACCGGATCGATAGCTCCCCTGTCAACTACGGTAAGCTTTGCGTCAGTTATGCCGTACTTTGAAAGTTCGTCAAAGATGGCTTCTTTCATTGCGTCTCCGTACTGAATCTCGACCGTGGAAGTAAAGTCCAGCTCAATGCCGCCGTTTCCGGGTTCGATAGTGATCACGCAATCAGCGTTTTGTTTCTCATTGCCGACACTTGCAGCTCTGATGATCTTACTCATTTTCTTCCCCCTTTGAATATTTTGTAAGTTGTTTTTTCAAACGTGCTCTCTATGCCTAATATACCCTATTTTTAGGGCATTTTCAATCATCGGCAGACACACTATGCCGTTAAAGCATTGACAATATGATACTATTGTTTTAGTATTGAAAAAAGCGAATTTTAAGCAAGGCATCATTGACTTTTTGTCAAAGATAGGAATGGTGAAAAATGGACGCGGAAAAATGCAGAATACTTATTGAAACTATCGATCACGGTTCTATTTCAGAGCTTGCAAGAACCGTCGGATATACGCCTTCGGGCATCAGCAAATCCATCTCTTCTCTTGAAGACGAGGTGGGTTTTAAGCTGCTAAACAGATCCCGCGGCGGAGTTTCTCCGACAAAGGAATGCGAGCTTCTCATCCCGCTTATGCGAGAGCTTATCTCTACCGTAGATAGGCTGGAGCAGACCGCTGCGGGAATAAAAGGCATTGAAATAGGAACTTTGAGCATAGGCTCTTCCTACAATATTTACTATAAATGGCTGATAGAAAAAGTCGCGGAATTCTTTTCACTGCACCCGGGCATCAAGGTCCGTTCTTATTCGGCAGTTTCCGCAAAACTTAAAGAAGCGCTCGACGATCACAGAATAGACGCCTGTATAATGAGCCGGCGCGAGGGCGATCACGGCTGGATCCACCTGAAGTGGGATCAGCTGGTTGCTATAGTCCCCAAAAAACATCCCTTTGTCGCAACCGGAAAATATCCGATACGCGAGCTTGAGAACGACCCGTATATCGACATTTATCCCGGAAATGAAACGGACAACTCACGTATGCTCCGCAGAAACGGCGTCAAGCCAAAGACGCAGTTTTCGTGTGCGGACGCGGCAGCAGCTCTTCCTTTGATCGAAGCGGGACTTGGGGTATGTGTTGTCAATGAGATAATAGCAGACAGTCTGCGCGGAGACTTTGCGGTGCTTCCGATCTATCCGCAGCAGCTCGTGGATATTGGCATTGCCATTTCTTCTTCACATACTACTTCCCCGATCATAAAAAGCTTTATCGACTTTCTCCAGATTAAGACCGGGGAAATAATGTAAGGTATTTTCAGTCGTTTCTTCTTGTCAGCATTACTAGTCTCAGAAGCTGAAGTATGGATGAGAGCAGCGCTGCCACGTAGGTGAGCGCCGCGGCTTTCAGGACTTTCTTTGCGCCGTCAAGCTCATCCGTTTCAAGCATTCTGTTGTTTTCGAGAATCTTAACCGCCCGCGAAGAGGCATTAAATTCTACGGGAAGAGTGATCAGCTGAAAAAGAACTACCGCGGCAAAAAGGAAAACTCCTATACGCGCAAGCCCCGTAAGACCGAGGACAATGCCGAGTATTACGAGCGGAAGCGAAAGATACGAACCGATATTTGCAAGCGGTACCGATATAGTACGAAGTGTAAGCGGCGCATACTCTTCCTGATGCTGTATCGCGTGGCCGCATTCATGCGCGGCTACTCCGATCGCGGCTACGGAAGTGGATCCGTAAGTACTGTCGGAAAGACGAAGCACCTTTTCTTTTGATGAATAATGATCCGTCAGCGAGCCGCTTACTCTTTCGATACGAACGTCCGTAATGCCGGCGCCCTGAAGGATCATTCTCGCCGCCTCTTGTGCGGTAAGGCCGTTCCTGCTTTTAACCTTTTCATATTTCTTATACGTGGAATTAACGTTTGCGGAGGCCGCCAGACAGATAAGCGCGCCTATGATCACAAGTATGTACGTCCAGTCAAAATAAAAATATCCCATATACTCTCCTTTTTTAAGCTGCGGGTTTTTCTTTCATCAGAATATCAAGCTGATCAAACGCCTTCATGACCTGGTTGTCATAGCCGTCTTCGGTGACCGTTTCTTCCGCGATTATTTCAGGCGTGATCCCGATACCGTTTATGCACTCTCCTGACGGGAGATAATAATAATCAGTAGTAATCTTGAGAAGTCCGACTGTCTGTCCGCTGCTGTCATTTAAAACAAAACTGTTTTGGGCCACGCCTTTTCCAAAGGTCTTTTCGCCCACGAGAACCGCTCTGTCAAGGTCTCTCATCGCTCCGGCAAACAGTTCCGCGGCGCTGATAGACTGGCCGTTGACTACTATAACTACCGGAACAGAGCATATAGGGTCGTCTTTTGTTTCATAAATATCTTCATTGCCGTTTTTGTCTTTCAGGACGGTTACTCTTGTGCCCTTTTCGACAAACATATTTACGATATTTACGGCATTGTTTACTCCGCCTCCGCCATTATATCTTACATCAACGACAAGACCCTTTAGTCCTTTTGAATTCATATCGAGGATCGCTTCACGGATCTGTTTTTCGGATTCGTCTGAGAATTCGCTAAAAGACAAATATCCCGTCTGATCTTCGTACATTTCATATGAAACAATCTGATTGTGGATCTCTTCTCTTATAAATTCGAGTTCAAAACGTTCTCCGTCGCGGATAACAAGGAGCGTCACCTTTTCTCCGACCTCGCCTCTGACAAGAGCGACCGTTTCATCAAGCGTCATTCCCGTAACGTCAACGCCGTCAACCTTGTAAATGATATCCCCGACTTTAAGTCCGCCTTTTTGCGCGGGAGAGCCTAACTGTACCCGGCTGATGGACTTATGACCGTTGGTATCGTTATATGTGATGGACGCCCCAATGCCTCCGAATACGTTCTCCGCTTCCTGCTCCTCTTTTTCGGCAAGCTCGTCCGCGGTGAGATATTCTGAATACTTGTCTCCGAGCCCTCTTACGTAGCCTTTGAGCATTGAATCAAGCAGGGAATCCGCGTCATAATCAAACAGATAATAATCCGAAAGCAGATCCGAAATATTTGCCACTTCATTATTAAACAGCTCGATCGCGTCATTCGAGGCAATACCTGTGTCATCGTCCGCATCTTCCGGCTCGTTGTCGTCATCATATTCATAAAGCGTATATTTTTTCAAAAAATCGCCTCCGGCAGACATTCCGGCCAATGACAGCACGGCCAGCGTCTGCACGCAAATGCAGATCGCAGCGATGGCTATAGCTATTCCGGTAAAAACACCGGCAGCGAAATTGTTTTTCTTTTTCAATTTATTCCTCCCGTCATATCGCAGATCAGCCGCTCAAGTTCTTTTTTTCTTTCGCTCGCAGCGGGCGTGTCAATCTTGGACAGTTTCGAAATTACTTTGCGATATGTCTTTAACTCTTTTTTGATATATTCGCTTCTGACGGCCTGCGAAGCCTCATCAAAAAGCGCTTCTCTCCCGTATTCAAGCTCGGCCCCGGTATAGTCCTTCGCGGCATTATCCTGCGGCGCGGCATTGATGATAAAATAGTATTTTCCGTCATCAAAAACGCAGCTTTCGGAAATGATCCCGCAGCCTTCCGATAAAAGATATTCCCGAAGCAATGTCAGGTCTGACTGAGGGGAAAGCACCATCAGATCCGCAGACTTCCATACCTGCTCCCCTGACAAAAGGATATCTCTCATAAGCATCCCGCCCATTCCGGCGATAACTATCGTTCCGCATTCTCCGGGTTTTAATCCGGACAGACCGTCCGCAAGCCTTGTTTCTATCTGATTTGTCAGCCTCGCGGCCTTTATATGCTCATCCGCCTTTTTTAGCGGTCCCGGGTTTATATCGCAGGCGATCGCGGTTTTATACAAGCCTCTGGCTACGGCCTCTATCGGAATAAAACCGTGATCCGTTCCGATATCGGCAAGCACCTTTCCATGCCCGATATTTTCCAGTATCTTTTCCAGTCTGTCGGACAGTTTCATATTTCAATATCTTTTCTGTCCGTTTCAGACTTTTCACGTATCAGCTCTCGAAGTCTGTCAGGATCTGTTTCGGTTCTGAGAAGCTCATTTATATGCTTTTTCTTTATAAGCCTGATGTTTTCGGCAACAAGTACTCTTGCCTGCGTTTCGTCTTCGGGAAGCTCGGCGCAAAAATACATAGCGGCCTGTTCCCTTTTTTCCGGGTCTTCGGAAAATGCGTCAATAAACGCCGCGGGACTTGGCGTTTTTCCGTCTTTAATGCTTTTTAAAACAAGAGCGGCAACTGTTTTTGAAGTTTCGTCCGAAAAGTAATCCGGAGAAATGATCTTTTCTATTTCATCGGCCGATTTGCCGCAGCTAAGCATCCATGCGACTACGGTTTTTTCTGCCTCGTTTATTCCGGCATTTTTTTCTTTTTTCTTAATTCCGGCTCCTGAAAGCGTCCCACTGGTATTCGCGGTAAGTCCCATCTCGCGGCGGCTTCCGATATAATTCACCATTTCAAAAAGCGTGTCTTTTGGGATGGCATACCTTTCTGAAGCGGCTATTATATAATTGTCGCGTTCGACTTTGTCTTCTATTCTTGAAAGGATTTCCGCTGTTTCTTTGAAAAAGCGCGTCTTGCTGTCAGGATCGGAAAGATCTCTCGTGGCAAGATCTGAATCTATCTCGAAAAATACGGCGTTTACGGCTTTTTGTATCCGCTCCTCATACGCCTCGGCTCCGAGGTGTGTAATAAACTCGTCCGGATCCTTGTAAGGCTTCATATCCAGCACCTTTACGGTAAGCCCTGCTCCCTTTAATATGGGAATGGCACGCAGTATGGCTTTTTGCCCTGCCCCGTCCGAATCGAAGGTAAGTATGACCTCGCCAACGTATCTTTTTATAAGCGACGCATGTCCTGAGGTAAAAGCAGTTCCGAGAGACGCTACGGCGCAGTCAAAGCCGGCCTGATGAAGCGCGATCACGTCCATATAGCCCTCACAAAGAAGCATGTAGTTTCTCTTTGAACTTCTTGCAAACTGGAGTCCGTAAAGATTGCGGCTCTTATCAAAAACAGGGCTTTCTTTTGAATTGTAATACTTTGGTTCGCCACTGCCCATGATCCTGCCGCCAAAACCTATGACCTTTCCCTGTCCGTTCATTATGGGAAAGATCACTCTGTTCCAGAAAGGATCATAAACGCCTCTTTCATTTATGCTAAGATATGCGGCCTCGCGTATGGTCTCGTCGCTGTGTCCGGACGAGCGAAGATATTCGTAGATACCGGCGCTGTTTGATGGCGCAAATCCGAGTCCCCATTTTTTCATGGTTTCTTCGGAAAGGCCTCTGCCCTCAAAATATTTCCTTCCACGCTCTCCGGCCGCTCCGCGAAGCTGCCTGTAATAATAGATCGCCGCGTCTTTGTACATGGCGAGGATCCTTGCGCGTTTTCCGGCTTCGCGTCTTTGCTTTTCGCCAAAATCTTCTTTCGGAAGCGTCATGCCCGCACGCTCTGCGAGATATTCAAGCGCCTCCTGAAAGCTAAAGCCCTCATAATCCATTACAAAACTGATCACGTTACCGCCCTTGTGGCAGCCAAAGCAAAAATACATCTGCTTGTCCTCGGATACGGAAAACGAACCGGTTTTTTCATTATGGAAAGGGCACAGCCCGAAATAGCGGCCGCCTTTCTTTTTCAGATTTACCACCTGAGAAATAACGCCCACTATATCGTTTCTGCTTCGTACTTCTTCTATTACGTCTTCTGAATAATACATATCAATATTGCCATGCTTTCGGCACAAACAGTTCTTCAAACATATGTATCGCGTAGCTGTCCGTCATTCCGGAAATATAATCACATACGACTCTCGACCATGACTCGCCCTCTACCCAAACCATATTCAGGTACTCTTCCGGCAGCTTTTCTATATGGTCCATATAATAATCATACAGCATGCGGATCACGTCGCCCGCTTTGCCTTCTTCCGCCTTTGCTATACTGCCGCTGTAGAGATTTCCGAAAAGAAAACGCCGCAGCCCCATAACAGCTTCTCCGATATCATCGTCAAATGAT
>DFFO01000106.1 GCA_002369255.1 Lachnospiraceae bacterium UBA3774 | reverse complement strand
TCTCAAGAGCCTGCTCGCCGTTGTCAGGCTGAGAAATGTAGAGATTGTCGATATCGACGCCGATATTGCGGGCATAAACCGGATCGAGTGCGTGTTCCGCGTCAATAAAGCCGGCAATACCGTCGCGTTTTTGAGCTTCGGCTATCATATGAAGCGCAAGCGTGGTCTTTCCTCCAGACTCGGGGCCGTATATCTCGATGATTCTTCCTCTCGGGATACCTCCGAGACCGAGCGCGATGTCGAGACTGAGCGAGCCTGTCGGTATAGTCTCTATGTCGAGATTTGCCGTGTCGTCGCCAAGCTTCATCACGGAGCCTTTTCCGTACGCTTTTTCGATGTTCGAAATAGTGGCGTCAAGTGCTTTGAGTTTTTCTTCGTTATTCATATATTCCTCCTGATAAAGAGTCCTTCCGATTTATGAACGTTTGTTCGTGAAATTATGTTTGTATATTATAATGTTTTTTCCGAGATGTCAAGGACATTTTTATTGAACGTGAGTATGCGTAAAGAGATGCTCGCTGCAGTACTCGCGATTTGATCCGCACTTGCTGCAAAAGCGAAACTCCATATCCGGCGCGTCCAGATCCGTAATGCCGCAAACGCTGCACCTGTGCCTCGGGACTCCTTTTCTGCCGTAAAGCCCCGAATCTGCCGTCTTTGCACTGTGCGTCTGCCCGCCCCCGGCGCCGCCAAAAGTAAATCTTATCTTCGGTTTTCTTTTTATGAAAGAATGCTTCCGCAGAAAAACAAAAAATACGATAAAGTTCAGCAAAGACAAAACTATGGCAATAACCGAGGGCCAGTCGCCACGTATACCGCAGCTGATTATTTCATATATTATATACGCGCCGTAAAATATGCCGAGCCACTTTGCCTTGATCGGGATCACGAAATACAGCAAAAAAGAAAGATCCGGAAGCGTGGCCGCGATTCCGAGGAGCATAGAAAGATACAGCTGATCAGCCGTAAGAAGATAAACCTCCCCGAATACAAGATATATAATAAGCGCAGAAAGAACCACTCCGAAAACACCGAGGAAAATATAAAGATTGAACCTGAACGTCCCCCACATCTGTTCAAGCGTTCTTCCTATAGAATAATAAATAAATGAAAGGAACAAAAAGATAATAATATTGTCAGACGGCGGAGCGCACAAAAAAGTAATCAATCTCCAGAGCTGAAGTCCATGTATGATCTCATACATTTTCAAAGAAAGATTCATAATATAGAAATCCGGATTGATATAATTGAGGACCAATCCTAAAGCATATATTCCGATAAGATATATCATAAGATTCGGAATAGCTATCTTTCCGATCTTTCGCTCAAGCCTGTCAATAAAATTCATAATCTACCTCTGTTTAAGTATAAAAGGATTTTACTATATTTTGTATTTCGGGTAAATAATATATTAAATAAAATTTTTGTAAACACTTAAAAACATATGTGTCTAAACGCATTTGCGATTCGTAAATTATTTTTATTAAAAAAATATAAAAAAAGCCTTGATATTTGCCGTTTTATTGTTTATTATTTGATTGAAAAATTTACCGATATAGTTTTGGATTGATGGCCCAAATGTTTCTACCGTAACGCCGAACAAGTTACGACTATCGGAAAAATGATACATACAATATATTGTATGCTTCGTTTTTGTTTTCTGTATCGGTAACAGATTTGAATTATCAGATCTGTTATTTTTGTTTTTGAGAGGATTTTTTGTGAAGCTGCTTGAAGAAAAGATCATTAAAGAAGGAAAAGTACTGCCCGGGAACATTCTCAAGGTGGGCAGTTTCCTCAATCAGAAGATCGACACGGATCTTCTGGCTGCCATGGGAAAAGAAATCTCCCATCTTTTTGAAAGCGACAAAGTCACAAAAATCATGACCGTGGAATCCAGCGGAATTGCCATAGCGGCGGCGGCTGGAATTTTTATGCGCGTTCCCGTCATATTTGCGAAGAAACATAAATCCGGAAATATTGATGGCGAAGTCTACTGCGCATCTTCTCACAGTTTTACTCACGGTAACGATTACGATATGATCATCAGCAAAGAATATATATCTTCCGATGACAACATCCTTCTTGTGGATGATTTTCTTGCGTCGGGAAATGCGCTTTGCGGAATGCTCGAGCTCGCCAAAAAAGCCGGAGCGCGCATTGCGGGAGCGGCCATAGCCATTGAAAAAGGCTTTCAGGGAGGCGGCGACGAGCTTCGGGCAAAAGGCATTAAGGTCAGGTCGCTCGCACTTATCGAGAGTATGTCCGAAGAAGGTATAGTCTTTAGAGCTTAAGAAATATCCGGGCGATTATGTCCGTATATTATATTTCATAGTTTCATTAAAAAGGGAGGAAACATGTTATGAAGAAGTTATTATCACTCATTGTTGCTGCAGTACTGGTATTTTCTCTTGCAGCCTGCGGCAGCACCGACGAGTCTTCTGCCGACAGCACGGATAACACCACTACTGCCGAAGCGGAATCCACCGAAAGCGGCAAAACCGTCAAAGCAGGTTTTATCTGCCTTCATGATGAACAGTCCACTTATGACCTCAACTTCATCAATGCTGCAAAGGAAGCCTGCGAAAAGCTCGGAATCGAGTATGTTATCAAGACCGGTATCGACGAGTCCGAAGAATGTCTCACAGCTGCAGAAGAGCTGATCGAGGATGAGGGTTGTAATTATATTTTTGCCGACTCTTTCGGTCACGAGCCTTATATCCTTCAGGCCGCACAGCAGTATCCTGAAGTAGAGTTCTGTCACGCAACCGGTACTCACGCTCATGACGCAGGCGTTGCAAACTTCCATAATGCATTTGCCGCAATCTATGAAGGCCGTTATCTTGCAGGCGTTGC
>DFFO01000081.1 GCA_002369255.1 Lachnospiraceae bacterium UBA3774 | reverse complement strand
GCAATTTAAGGGATTGTCTCGAGAGGGCAGTCAAAAAGGGGTCAAAAAAGGTAAATAAAAAGACCATGATATACTTCTTGTAGTAGTTAGCACAAATAACAGTAGAAGAAGGCAAGCAATGTCATTCAGAACACTTGAAATCACAAATCCAAACGAGATATAACCAGCTCGAATTGACACAGGAAAATCGTCAGATTTACATACCCATAGAAGATTTATGTATGATCACAACCATCGGATCAAATATCCGGCTTTCTACGATGGATTTATCCATTTTAGCCAATAACCATGTTTCCTTAACCACACTTGATAATAAATATACAAATCTACGGGCTTTTGCGTCGGGTGGACAAATACGACCCTCCATATTTGGAGGGTCGTTCAACAAAAAGCTAAAAAATATATTGACATGGCAAAAATAAGGGGATATAATCTAAAAAACAAACAAGATTTTGCCAAAAATCGAAAGCTTTTCTTTTCATTTTGCCGAAAAATTGTTATTTATTTAGCTTTTTGCGTTTAATCAAATACGACCCTCAAAATTTAGAGGGTCAACTCAATATATTTTTTAGCTTTTTTGCTAAAAATCGAAAGGAAATATAGAAACATGAGCAAAACAATCGAGACAATTAAAGAACTTTGCAAGGAAAAGGGAATATCTTTGCACCGGCTTGAAATGGATTTGGGGTTTTCCAACGCCAGCCTATCCCGCGGACGCGACCTCACTGAAAGCCGCTTAATCAAGGTGGCTGAATATTTCGGCGTATCGCTTGACTACCTTACAGGCAGGGGATCGCGTTTTTTTGCGAACAAAGAAACCGCGCAGATTGCGCAGACTATATTTGACGATGCGGAATTGCGCTTACTGTTCGACACGGCAAAAGACGCTCGCCCGGAAGATATTGCAATGGCAAGAGCCGTACTTCTCGGCTACAAGAGGAAAGCGCACAATGATTGATTACCAAGTGCGGTTAGATGTACCTATACGAACAAGGGCGGCGGTATGTATAAACGAAGATGATAGTTTTACAATATTCATCAACCCGGCTTTGCAAATACGACCCTCCAAATTTGGAGGGTCGTTCAACAAATAGTGGCATTTTTTAATGTGTCTTTAATTTGCCACTCCGTGCTTACGTTAAATGATGGCAAGTTTTTATTTTTTCTTTGAATTGCCACTATCTGCTTGCAATAAATGATGGCAAAATAGCAGTTTTTATTCTAATTGCCACTCTACGCCAACGTTAAATGATGGCAAATTTTTAGCTTTTCTATAAATTGCCACTCCCCACGCGCAATAAATGATGGCATAATAGCAGTTTTTATTCTAAATGCCACTCCCCACCAACGTTAAATGATGGCAAGTTTTTCAAATACGACCCTCCAAATTTGGAGGGTCGTTCAACTCAACCAACCAAACGTTCCTACCATTAATGTTGTGGTTGATATGGTTGCCCCCATGGCGTAGGATTGCCAAGATAATAGGCGGCGAGGTGGATGTAAAAGCATAAACCATCTCATTATTTTAATAAGAAAAGGAAGTCTGGAAGGTATGTTCCTTTCAGACTTCTTCTTTGTTTGCCAATCCACCGCGACAGTGCTCATTTTGCGTTACTGTCTTATGAACACTGCCGATAAGGCGCGCCGTCAAAAGTGAATATTTAATTATTTTACCTGAAGGCTCTCCATAATAGTCATTACGTCAGCGTCTTCATAGCTGGTTCCCACTCCGTCAATATCAAGCGGAATGGTAACCTGGAAGCAGGAGTTTTCGGTAACCGGAATAAATACCACCTGATAAGCCCAGTCATCCATTTTGGATTCGTTTGCAATAACGGCCTGTCCGTTTACGGTAAGCTCGATAGGCGTGTTTTCATCGTAGAAAGCCGTGTTAAACGAGGCCTGCTCCTCTGCGCCCGCTTCGTCATAATAGTAAACATAAACAGTGGGCTTTGAAAATGCGTCGTTTTCAGACTTTCCGTCTTTGATCATGCCGTAGGCGTCAGTTCTCAGAGGCGTATTTCCGTCTGCGTCGGTTTCTCCGAAAACGTCTGTCTGCGGAAATTTCATCCAACCTTCGGGAACAACTACCGTAAATTCACCGACATCAACAACCTCTCCCTTTGCATCTTCCTGGGCAGCGCCGCTCTCTTCCTCTCCGGATTTACCGCAGCCAAAGAGACAGCCTGTAAATGCCAGACATAATGCGAGCAATAAACATAATTTCTTCATAGTCCCCTCCCTGAAAATAGTCTGTAGCCTTTTTTTCATTATACAGTATATTCTTTATCGGGACAATTATAAATTAATGCCGTTTTTTGGAGCTATGCAGTTTTATTGTTTTATTTTGACCGCTTTATTAATCGGGACGGTTATAAGAGTGCATATGATGATGGCAAGCAGCGTATTGGGTACCATATATGAGCCGTTATACAAAAGCGAATAAAAGGCGGGAGTTGTCATTGTCATATTGAAAAACTTTTCCGGCATATACTCCGCATAAATCGTAACTCCGGAAATATAATGAATGATAAATCTTCCGACGCACCCCGCAAAAGCCGCAAGCGCTGAAAACGGAAGGCTGTATTTCGCGCGCGAGATAAAGCCCGCCACGCCTACCATCATATATGCCAGGGAGTAGTCAAGCAGCATTGACTGCCAGTTTACGGCTACTCCTCCCGCGAGAAAGGACTTGAGCGTTCCGAACAAAAGTCCCGCGCCCATGCCGCACAGGCCGCCGCGTCTTATCGCATATACGATGATCGGGATCATAACAAGATCCACAGAGCCGCCAAAGCCCCCAAACGCAAAGCCTAACGGGATCTTAAGATAGCTGAGCGCTATCGAGAGCGCCACCGTAAGCGCCCCTTCCGCCAAAGTAACAAGTTTTGAGTTGTTCATATAAAAACCTCCTTTTTATGTACTGTTAATATCAAACAAAAAGCGCTGCCGGAAAAGGCAGCGCAAAATAAGCCAAAGACTTTTGTTCCTACGCCGGCATTATCCGGATCAGGTCATAGGGTCGAAGTCGAACTTCCTCTCAGCCGTAAAAGCTCCCCTTTTTGATCAAAAACAGTATATGCTTTAGTATCGCACGTGTCAAGGACTATCTGTCGTCATTGATATTTATAATAACGTATTCCGAGCGGCAGCAGGTTTTAAACTTGATCGCCCAGTCAGATATCCCGCTGGTGACGATAAAAGAGGTATCATCTATGTCTTTTATGCCATATATCATATCATTCTGCCCGGTAAGCTCCATTACCTGCTCTACTACAAGCATCTGGCCGCCGTGGGTATGTCCCGAGAGCACAAGATCCACTCCGGCGGCAGCTTCCGCCGCATAATCCGCAGGCTGATGATCGATAACGATGATATATTTGGAAGCGTCAAGGCCACTTACAAGCTCACCTATTTCGGTCCTTTGCGAGCCGTACAGACTTTCGGATTTATCCTTTCTTCCGACTACGTAAAACAGATCATCTACAAGTACTGCTTTATCACGCAGTACAACCACTCCGTTTTTCTCAAGGCTTTCTACAAGCTCATTTCCGGTAAAATTGCGATAATCAAAGTATCCGTTGTCATGATTTCCGAAAGAGAAGTATATTCCGTATTTTGTTTCAAAGCTTCCAAGCGCCTCGCAGCATCGTTCCATATCTTCTTTCGTAGTATCGTCATCCACGAAATCTCCCGCAATGACAAGAAGGTCCGGGGACGTCTTTTGAATCTCCTCCAGATGCCTTGCAAAGCCTTCGCCGTCAAAAGTCGTTCCGGTATGCGAATCTGCGATCATTGCCACCTTCAGCTGGCCCGGAAGCTTATCAGATTCCAGACTGTAATCCTTTTCCCATACGTTATATGCAAAAAAGGCGCCAAGAGCGAAATATACTGCAGTGATCAGGATGGCGGCCGCGCCGACATAGTATCTTTTGAAAGACTTCTTTCTGATCTTTCGGATAATAAGTCCCGCAGCCTCGCATATCAGCCAGACTATGGTCAGATGTATCAGGACCAAAACCGTATTGATGTAATCAAGCGTGAAACATAATACGATAGTCAACAGCGCAAGGATCAGAAATCCGAAAAAGGCCCTGAGCGCTCTTTTCTCGCCTGATATTTTTTTTATTAGCGCAAACTTTGAAAAGCGTGTGATAAGAAAAATGTCGCTGAGCGCAAACAGCACGAAAACCGCGATGATCACTGCAGACCAAAAGTTCATAATAATTACCTCAAAACAATCTCCCGGAAAGAGCCCTTAAAAGATGGGGTTGTCCTTTCCGGGAGATCATATCAATCAAACAGCTTGGATTACATCATTCCGTCCATGCCGGCGCCCTGAGGCATGGCAGGCTGCGGCTCCTTGATGGTGGAGACTACCGCTTCGGTAGTAAGCAGCGTAGACGCGATGGAAGTAGCATTTTGAAGAGCGGATCTGGTAACCTTCGCGGGATCAAGGATACCGGCCTTGATCATATCCACGTATTCGCCGCCCAGAGCGTCAAAACCGACTCCCTGCTTTTCTTCTTTTACTTTGTTTACTATTACGGAGCCCTCAAGTCCGGCATTTTCCGCTATAGTGTACATAGGGGCTTCAAGCGCTTTAAGAACTATCTCTGCGCCCGTCTTTTCATCGCCGGCAAGCGTCTCGATAAGCTTTAAAACGGCCTTTGAAGCATGAATGTATGCCGAACCGCCGCCGCAGACAATACCCTCTTCGGCCGCTGCTCTGGTAGCCGAAAGAGCGTCTTCCATACGGAGCTTGGCTTCCTTCATCTC
>DFFO01000034.1 GCA_002369255.1 Lachnospiraceae bacterium UBA3774 | reverse complement strand
GTTTTCAAACTGCTCGAGCGCCGCGTTTCTGCGTTCGGCAATCCTGTTCTTTTCTTCCTGAATGTCAGAAATGTTTTCGTCGTATGAACCCAGGCCGTACATTTCTTCGTTTTTGTCATCACGAATGCTCTTTGTGATTGCGTCAACCTGTTTTTCCTGAGCCGAGATCACGCTTCTGATCTTTCTTACCTGCTCAAGCGTCTGACCGTGCGCGGTTTTGGCTCTGACAAACAAAAGGACGTAAAGTCCTCCGAAAATGATTATCGCGCCGAGATATATAAGAACAAGCCTCATTGACTGCCCGTCTCCTATCAGCATATAAAGGCAGATCGGAACCGCGAGAAAGCAGATTGCAAAACAAAGCAGTATGATCAGAAAATCACCGACACCTTTCGGGGAGGTCAGCGCAAAAAACAGTCTCGAATCACAGTAACCCGGCACTTTATCTTTTTTGAACATTGTTTTTATTTCGATTTTGTGCCTGCGGATCTCATCCCGAAGCTCGGACGTTTCTTCGGATATTCTTTCGTTCTGTCCTTTTGTCTTTGCCTTTTCACGCTGGTTTTTGGCTTTTCTTAGTATACTGTCAGCTTTTTCAAGTTCCTCGTCAAAACTCTTTTCAAGTTCGTTTTTGCGTTTTTTTATGGTGATGTCAATGCTGTTCTCCATAGCTTTCGTTTCGGATTCCAAAGACTTTGCCAGTTTTTTGTGCAGGATATCCTGCTGCGCAGTCTTTGTTTCCATTTCCGCAAGCTTTTCACTTTCGGCAAGGGCTTCATTCAAAAAAACGATATACTCCTGTTTTGTTTCCATAGTGACCTCCTAATAAAGCACGCCGATTTCGGACAACGGCCAATAAATAAAATACGCTTTCCCCATGATTTTATCGTATGAAACGTATGTATTTTTCCATTCACGCGCGTCAAGCGAATTGTTGCGGTTGTCTCCCATGACAAACACGCTCTCTTCGGGCACCTCGTACGTTCCCGAACCGCTCATCCAGACCGCTTCTTTGATATATGGCTCATCAAGCAGTTCCCCGTTTATATAGGTTCTGTTTGTTATAATGCTGTTTCCGTTTTCGTCTTTTTCTCCGGTATCTTCAAGCCTGATCTCCACCGTGTCTCCCGGAAGACCTATTACTCTTTTTACGTAAAGAGTGCCGGGCTTATCGGGCGCGTCGAAGACTATGATGTCTCCGCGCTCCGGTTCGGAAAACCAGTAAGCAAATTTTGTGCCGATGATTCTCGAATCCGTAGGAATGGTATCATTCATTGAGCCGGTCGGTATGTTGGCGTTTATCAGCAAAAAAATCCTTATAAGAACCGCAACAGCTATTATGATGATGTACGGAAGCCAGCTTTTTAATCTTTTCATTATTTCTTCCTTTTATTCAGTTAATCTTGAGGCTGCCGTGATAACAGCCTGCGCGAGCATGGTGGTAGTCACTGCCCCTACACCGCCGGGAACCGGCGTTATTGCGGCCACGATCGGATCTGCCGCGGCAAAATCCACATCTCCGCACATAGACCCGTCCTCTTCCACATGAATACCTACGTCTATCACTACCTGTCCCGGAGAAAAGTATTCCTGCGTAAGCATTTTCGGAACTCCCACAGCGGCTATTATTATATCGGCCTGTCTGCATATTTCGGGGAGATTTGCGGTTTTGGAATGACAGATGGTCACGGTCGCGTTTTCCGACAAAAGCATCATCGACAACGGTTTTCCGATGACGTCGCTCCTACCGAGAACTACAGCGTGGCTTCCCTCGAGCCTTACGGCGTAGTGACGCAGTATCTGCATGACCGCCTCCGCGGTGCACGGCGCAAAGCCGTCGTTTCTGCCAAGATAGGGATTTGCGGCAGTGATCCTGCCGGCCGCGTCGACGTCCTTTGAAGCGTCAATGATATCTGAAACCCTGCGCTCATCGATCTGCGGCGGCAGCGGCTTGAACAGCAATATTCCGTGAACCTCGTCATCCATGTTCAGATTTACTATCTCCTGGATAACCTTTTCGGTAGGCGTCCTTTCTTCAAGGACAATGTTTTTGACCTTTATTCCGATGTTTTCACAGCGTTTGTTTATGCTGCGTTCATAGCTCACGTCCGCCTCGGAAAATCCGACGCGCACCGTCGCAAGACACGGAAAAACGCCTCTTTCCTTTAACAGAGCGCAGCGCGTCAAAAGCGCACTGCAAAGCTCTCCGTTTACTTCTTTTGCCAATAACAATCTTGCCATTTATTACTCCAGAATGATGGTAAACGGGCCGTCAAGCCCGGCGCTGATATCCATATGAGCTCCGAAGCTGCCTTTTTCTACTGTTTTGACAGTCTTTTTTGCAAGGCTGATAAAATACTCATAAAGATATTCTGCCTTGTCAGCGGGAGCCGCATCGGTAAAACTCGGCCTGTTGCCCTTTCTCGCGTCCGCATAAAGCGTAAACTGTGACACGATGAGCAGCTGTCCGTCCACGTCTGCAAGAGAAAGGTTCGTTTTTCCCTCTCCGTCGGCAAAGATCCGGAGCCCCACAAGTTTTTTTACGATTCGCTCCGCCTCTTTTTCCGTGTCGTCTTTTGAAATGCCGAGAAGTACGAAAAGGCCTTTTTTTATACTTCCTACGGTTTTTCCGTCTGCGGTGACGCTTGCATGTTCTACTCTCTGGACGACTGCTTTCATATTATTTTGACGTAACGGTCACCGTTACGTTTTTCCTTTCAACAACGCTTACGTATTCTGACGCGAAGGTGCATCTTACGGTAACTTTGTGCACTCCTTTGCCAAGCCCGTCAAGATTTACCGACGCGGTGATATCGGAAGCCGTCATTGCCTGTACAACCGACTCCGGTCCCCTGACAGTCACGGTGACGCTGTCGGATACCTGCGCATTGTATGTATTATGAAGATTTTCCGTTTTTATTGCAGACGCGGGGACGGTGATCTCCTTTTCGGCGATCTCTTCAACGTTCAGCGTGACTTTTACGATCGTGGAATCCTTGTATACCTCCACGCCCTCGGGCAGATATTTTCTGACGTCGATTTCTCTTTCCACCGGGGCGTTGAGTCCTCTTGCGGAAATATCGTTGATGACTACGGACGTCACGGATGAAATATTGTTGCGCAGTCCCGAAAGAGTAAGCTTGGCAGGGCTTACGGTATAACCGGCATAAATAAACCCGTCAGCCACTCTGTCGGTATCGGAGACCTCGGCGTCTATAATTACGGTCTGAACCTGCAGCAGTTCGACCTTGCATTCCACAACGCCGGTGGAATCCCATGAAATATTGTTGGTCCCGACCTCGATAGTTTCTCCGTTTCCGTCGTAGAGCTTAAGCTCCGCGGATACCGTCGAAGTCTCGTTCATGTCGCTGACGTTTATTTCGACTACGGCGCGGTTTACATACTGTGAATACGACTCGGGGCAGGTAACCGAAACGGAAGCCGGATCTATCGTAACAGAACCCACTACGTAACCGGTCGCGGGTTTGCCCGTGGTCTCATACTCAATAACCTTTGAAACCGTCTGGAGGTTTTCGAGAGAGACCTCTACGCTGAGCGCCTCCTGCTCTATTTCGGAATCAAGCACCTTGTCGCTGAGCGAGGTAACTTTTACCGGAACCTGCGTATCGCGGTACATCTTTGAGTAGTCGGCCACGGCACTGAAATCATCCTCGCTTAACGAGGTGATGATGCTTCGCGCTTTTTCGACTCTTACCGTCATTGTCTGATCGCCGACAATATGAGCCACCTGTCCGTTTTGCGCAAGTACCTCGTCGTTTATGAATTCAATAGGTATTTCAAACGTTTTTGATATCTGAGGATCTGTTATCTTGATAACCACAAACCACACGACAAATGCAAAAAACAGCGCAAGTATTTTCAGAGGCCAGTTTTTAAGAATTAGATTTTTCATCTTTACGCCTCCTTTTTCCCGTAAATAATCTGACGCGGCGTCTTTCTTCGTTTTTTTCAACAAGCTCGTCAAGTATAGTTCCCAGCTTTTGCTGTGAAAGGTTTTCGGTAAGCTTGCCGTCGCGTGCTACCGAAATATGTCCCGTTTCCTCGGAAACTACGATAGTCACGCAGTCAGTGGCTTCACTGACTCCTATCGCCGCACGGTGCCTGGTGCCGAAGGCCTTGCTTATCTCGGTGCTGTGAGAAAGAGGCAGGTAACAGGTAGCCGCGATGATCCGTCCGCCTTCTACTACTACCGCTCCGTCGTGAAGCGGCGTATTGTGTTCAAAAATGTTTATCAAAAGCTGGTTGCTGATAGCGGCGTCAACTCTGATACCGGTCTTTATGTAATCGCCGAGCGGATCTTCTTTTTCGATAACTATGAGCGCTCCCGTTCTGGTGCGGCTCAGCTCCAGGCAGGCCAGGATGATCTCTTCCTTGACTTTTTCAGTAAAGCTGTCGCCTGAATCGGCTGAGCGACCGGTAAAAAGATTCATCAAAAAGTTCCTTTTTCCGAGTCTTTCTATTCCTCCCCGAAGCTCCGGCTGGAATATTACTATCAGCGCGAGCGCAACTATGCTAAGCGCGCTCCTTGCCAGATACAAGATAGTGTCTAGCCGCAAAAGCTCCGCGAGCGCGAAGAATAAAAGGATAGCTACAAGGCCCCTGAAAATAAACCACGTCCTCGTGTTTTTCATCCATTCGAGGAGTTTGTATATAACAAAGGCCATGATAACGATCTCTATGATGTCGTTTACACCCATGGAAAAGGCGGTGTCTTTTATGCTTTTAAAAAATTGGATGACTTCTGACATACCGCTTTATTTCCTTTCGTTTTCTTCTATTTCGCCAAGCGCTTCCAGTGCTTTTTTTATGTCGTCAGCCCCGCCGCCATCGGCCGTAATATCGTGGATTTTTACTTTTTTTGCGGCAATTTTGATTTTGGGAACGGCTTTTACGTAATAAACGTAGTCATCGTCCTCATAGCTCAGATATTCCGTGTGATTAAAATCAGCCGCGGAAAGCCACAAAAGTATCGCGCTGCCCAGCACAAAGCTGATCACGCTGCCGATAAATATATCCACGTAGGGCAGGGCTGCGTCCGCGGCAAATCCGCCTATAAGGAATATAACGATATTGGCTATGGTTCCGACCGCAAGAGCAATATAGCCCGAGTAATCGGACGAGAGCTTTTTGAACAGATGAACCAGCATCGCCGTTACGCAAAAAGCGACAATGCTTATTATCATCAGTTTGTTGTCTTTGATCACAGAAAAAATCTGCGGGAAACGTTCCAGCGTTCCTGCGCCGCTGCCGGAGGTTCTCATGAAATAGTCGGCGTTTTTCTGTATTCCGATGATGAAATAATAAAGAAAAACTCCGATCCCGGCGGGAATGAACGTCGTAACTCCTCCAACGATCCCCAGTATAAGGGGTATCACGTACGGGATATGCAGAAAATAAGCCGCCGGAAACAGCGCTATCGCAATACCGTATCCGGGGAGAAAAACGTAATGCATAACCGCCGCAACAAATAAAAAGGCAGCCATTACCGCGGCAATCTCCCAGCTGAGCGCATAAAGGTTTGCTACGACAAATAACGCAGCAATTCCGGTGATCGCGCTCCACGGAAGCAGGGCCGAGACAAGCACGGCTATAAACACGATATTCCAGCTCGTCATAGCCTCAGAGTGACCGATAAGGGAATTGATGGCAAGTAAAACGACAAGCGTCACAAGCGCTTTCGCAGCCGGGGTGATATATGCGTCGTATTTCAGGTAAAAATCTTTTGCTTTTTGTCTGATGTCGTATAATTTATTCATTGCCGTCCGACCTTTTTTGTTTATTTGCCACGCCGTACCCTCTGCCGAGTTTTTTCATGACAGAGCTGTATTCTTTCATGAGTTCTTTGGATTTGTAATATTTTTCTGTGCACGAGATAATGGAAATGATCACGGTAATGACTATCGTTCCGATATAAATAAACAGCAGCGCGCGAAGATATACGGATATATCCGAAACTGAATACTGCGTAGTCAGCGCGTCTGCTCCGTCTATCAAAATGATGCCGACTATAATAGCAAAAGCTACAGTTACTCCGATCACTGCCTTTATCGTCTGAAAAAAGACAAAATCGCCGTTATAAAACTTTTTTGAAATAAAAAGTTTCCTGCGATTGTTTTCTTCGATCATGGCGGCTTTTGTCATCAGACGGATTTTTTTCTCGTTTACCAAATCTTTTCTCCCGTAAAAGCTGCTTTTTGCACGCAAAATAAACCCATTCGGGCTATGTTATTATACCACAGGGCGATGTTCATTACAATAAAAAGAAGCCTCCGCGCAAATGCCGCCGCGTCCCCCTGCGCCAGTTTTCGTCCCGGTCTTTTAAATAATTATTTCAGCACAAAAAATCCCCGCGCGTTTGCACGGGGATCTGAAATGCTTTTTTGCAGATGATTATTTAAGGGTAACCTTAGCGCCTTCAGCTTCAAGAGCGGTCTTGGCAGCTTCGGCTTCTTCCTTGGAAGCGCCTTCCTTAATAACCTTGGGAGCGCCGTCAACAGCGTCTTTAGCTTCTTTAAGTCCGAGACCGGTGATCTCGCGAACGACTTTGATAACCTTAACCTTGTTGGGACCAACTTCGGTAAGCTCTACGTCAAAGCTGTCCTTCTCTTCAGCGGCAGCAGCCTCGCCTGCGCCTGCAGCAGCAACTACTACGCCTGCAGCGGCAGAAACGCCAAACTTTTCTTCACAAGCCTTAACAAGGTCGTTAAGTTCGATTACGCTGAGCTCTTCAACTGCAGCGATGATTTCTTCGATTGATAATTTAGCCATTTTAATTTTCCTCCGTTTAAAATATGCCTGTAGGCATTTACCTTAAGCCTCTGTCTGTGCAGGTGCTTCGGCAGCGGGTTCCTCAGCGGGAGCCTCCTGTTCAACTTCTTCTTTAACTTCCTCAGCGGGAGCCTCTGCGGTCTCATCTGCCTTTTCCTCTGCGGGAACGGCAGCTGCACCGCCCTTATCAGCAAGCTGCTGCATAACGCGAGCAAAATTGGAGATAGGGGATTTGATGCTTCCGAGGAATTTTGCGAGCAGCTCGTCGCGTCCGGGGATAGTCGCGATAACGGCGATTCCCTTTTCGTCGTAATAACTGCCCTCGACAACGCCTGCTTTCATTGAAAGAACTTCAATGTCTTTGCAATACTTCGCAAGTATGCGGGCCGGTGCCGTAGCGTCTTCTTTTGAAACCGCGATGGCAAGAGGTCCTTTAAGATCTTTTGAGAGCTCTTCAAAAGGCGTGCCCTTTACAGCCAGATTTACAAGAGTGTTCTTGTAAACTTTGTAAGTAACTCCGGATTCACGAAGTTCTTTACGAAGCTTTGTGTCTTCATCTACGGTGATACCGCGATAATTGACAAGAACGACTCCGTTTGCTCCGTCAAGAAGCTGAGCAACTTCCTGTACGATAGGCTGTTTGAGTTCGACTTTTGCCATGATTTTTCCTCCTTTTTAGATTTTACCCTGCTTGAAGTTCAAAAAAAGGAAAAGCTTATTACTAAAAATCCTCCCGTCCCGGCCGGACGGAAGGATGTCAGAATTCGCAAATGATTCCTCTCCTCGGCGGGCGCCTTTCGGCATTAAACCCTTTGACGGGTGCCGGCTGTCTTCGGCAGCGGTAATGCTTTTATGACTTTATCACCCAAAAGGGCGCCAGTCAACTTTTTTTTACATAAACTTGATAGGATTGAGGCGTACGCCGGGTCCCATCGTGGTGGTAAGAGTGATGTTCTTAAGGTAGGTTCCTTTGAGTGAAGCGGGTTTCGCTTTTACGATGGCGGCCATGATGGCGTCAAAGTTCTGCTGGATCTTTTCCTCTTCGAAAGAAATCTTTCCTACGGGAACATGAACGATGTTGCTCTTGTCGAGACGATACTCGATCTT
>DFFO01000053.1:1187-4226 GCA_002369255.1 Lachnospiraceae bacterium UBA3774 | reverse complement strand
AAGCGGCATTATTAAACGAAATGGATATCGATACGGACTATAATACAATTATTGTCACAAGAAAAATATCAGCCGATCGAAGCGTTTACAAGATAAATGATGAAAATGTCACGTCAGCAAAGGTAAGAGCCGTTACGGGGATACTGATAGATATACACGGACAGCATGAGCATCAGTCTCTTCTTAGCTCAGGGGTTCAGCGCGATTTTCTTGATCACTTTGCCGGGCTCTGCGATGCCGCAGATGAAGTCTGCGCTTTAAACAGAGAAATGATTTTGGCCGCGAATTCTCTGTCCGCTTTTTCTGTAAGCGAAGAAGAGAGACTTCGTGAAATGGATTTTTTAAGATATGAAATTGCCGAAATAGAAAATGCGGATATAAAGTCAAATGAAAAAGAAGACCTTTTAGGCGAGTTTTCAAAGATAAACAACAGCGTGCGGCTTGCAGCCGACGTTGGCAGGGCTCTTGGATCTCTTGCGGAGGCTCCGGAGAACGCTTCTGATCTGATAGACAGCGCGATCCGCAGCATTGGCGGCGCGGCGGAGATTGATGCAGAACTTGCTTCCGACTTAAAACAGCTTTATGACGCTGCCGGTATTGTAAATGACGCGATCCATTCGCTCAAATGCTACAGCGCAGGACTTTCTTTCGATCAAAAATCGCTGGATGATATCGAAAAAAGACTCGATGAGATCAATAATATAGAACATAAATATGGCGGCTCGTACAAGGCCGTAAATGACTCTCTTTGCAAGCGGCGCGAAAAGCTTTTGCAGCTTGAAGATTATGAAAACAGAAAGGCCAAAGCGCAAAACGATTTAAAAGAAGCTCGCAATAGGCTTTACAAGGCTGCAAATGAACTGTCCGAAAAAAGAAAAAAAGCCGCAGCGCCTTTTGAACAGCTTATCGTAAAAACACTTGCTTCTCTGAATTTCCTCGATATCCGTTTTAGTATCAATATTGAAAATAAGGGCGAATATACGGAAAAAGGATATGATGAAATAAGCTATCTGATCTCGGCAAATCCGGGAGAACCTTTGCGGCCGCTCTCGCAGGTGGCTTCGGGAGGAGAGCTTTCCAGGATCATGCTTGGATTTAAAAGCGTTCTTGCCGACAGAGACGAGATACCTACGCTTATTTTTGACGAGATCGACTCCGGTATCAGCGGCAAAACTGCGCTTTACGTGGCTCAAAGGCTAAAAGAGATAGCGCGTTATCATCAGGTCATCTGTATTACGCATCTTCCTCAGATTGCAGCAGCGGCAGACGAGCATTTTGTCATTGAAAAGGGCGTGGAAAACATGAAAACCGTGACACGCATACAAAAGCTCAGTGAAAAAGGTGAACTTGAAGAACTCGGAAGACTGCTCGGAAGCGGAACGCTAAGCGAAGCGGTTTATCAGAACGCATCTGAAATGAAAAGTTATTTTAAAAAACAGTAGGAAAAGAAAGTTTTTTATTATATAATTGTCACGAAGAAATCGAAAGGAAATAATAGTCATGAAAAGGATAATTATTACTCTCGTCAGTGCCTTGATCATATCTTGTTTTGCCGCTTGCGGCGGCACCGCGGATACTTCTGCACCCCAGGATGATTTTTCGATCCCTTCCGTTGAAATCAAACAGGAAGGTTTTAACGACGATTCAAGCGTGGCTTCAAACGCTGCGGGCGAGCAGGATGAAAGCAGTGAATCAACCGACGCTGAAGATAATGTCGAAGAAGGACAGCAGGAAACCGAAAACGTTGACAACGGAGATTCCGGAAACGAAGACGTACTGGATTGATGTTTTAGTGTTTTTTGATAAAACCGGAGCAGCCGACAGTGACTGCTCCTTTTTCACATAAGAGGTATATATGAAAAAGATTCTTTTTGCAGCTTCCGAAAGCACGCCGTTTATAAAGACGGGAGGTCTTGCCGACGTTATCGGTTCTTTGCCTAAGTATTTTAATAAAAACAATTATGACGTCAGAGTCATCATTCCCAAATATTTATGTATTCCTGAAAATTACCGGAATATGATGGAAGACGTCGGCCATTTTTATACCATGTTTAACGGCAAGGACCGTTATGTCGGAATAAAGACATTAAAGATCGCAGGAGTGGTTTTTTATTTCATTGACAATGAAGAATATTTCGGCGGCGCGTCGCCCTATGCCGACATGCGCTATGATATAGAAAAGTTCAGCTTCTTTTCCTTTGCCGTGCTTTCCGCGCTTCCGACTATGGACTTCAGACCCGATATTATTCACTGCAACGACTGGCACAGCGGGCTTATTCCTGTCTATTTAAAGACGACATTTGCTGCCGACGAATATTATCACGGGATAAAGACCGTGATGACTATACACAATCTTCGGTTCCAGGGAACGTGGGAAAAAGAAGAGTTTCGAAATATTACAGGTCTTCCCGGGCACCTCTTTACTCCTGACGGGCTTGAATATTATGGCTCCGGAAATATGTTAAAAGGCGGTATTGCCTATGCGGATATTGTTACAACAGTCAGCCGCACTTACGTTGATGAAGTTATGACTCCTTTTTTCGGAGAAGGGCTTGACGGACTGCTCTTCGCGAGAAAAAATGATTTTTGCGGCATTCTTAACGGAATAGATTATGAAGATTTTGATCCGGACCATGACGGCGCGTTGATCGCACCTTTCAACGCGGGAAATTTCCGAAAAGAGAAAAAGAAAAACAAAATCGCGCTTCAAAAGCAGCTCGGACTTGATATAGACGAAAAGGTCATGATGATCGGAATAGTTTCGAGGCTGACCGATCAAAAAGGATTTGACCTTATACAGCGCGTGTTTGAAGAGCTTTTGTGCGACAGCGTGCAATTTGTGATTCTCGGCACCGGAGAGTGGAAATACGAAGACATGTTTAAATATTTTTCCGGAAGATTCCCCGGAAAGGTATCTGCAAATATTTTTTATTCCGATGAGCTTGCAAGACGTATATATGCTGCGTCTGACGCCTTTTTGATGCCGTCTTTGTTTGAACCGTGCGGACTGAGCCAGCTTATCGCTTTAAGATACGGCTC
>DFFO01000053.1:0-1118 GCA_002369255.1 Lachnospiraceae bacterium UBA3774 | reverse complement strand
CGTGCGCGAGACGGGCGGCCTGAAAGATACGGTCAGGCCTTACAATGCGCCCGCAAATACCGGAAACGGCTTTTCGTTTGCAAATTATAACGCGCATGAGATGATGGCGATCGTACGTTATGCGCAGAGCGTTTATTACGATCATAAGCGTCGCTGGAACGAAATGACAGAGCGCGCCATGAATGAAGACTACTCATGGAATGCATCCGCGGGAAAATATGAAAAGCTTTATGAAAAATTGCTCGGATAATAGATCTTTTTTACGAAAACCGCTTGACTTTTTGGGAGGCAGGCTGTATATTATCCACGTTGTAAAACTTACGGAAAAAGCAGAGCGACACTCTCACCTTCAGCGAAATGACGACTGCGGGTTATGATTTGACAGATCAGGTGGACGCTTTGCGCGTCCACTTTTTTACGTGCTCTTTAGCAAATACATTTTAGGAGGACTATGGCACAAAATAACGATGTATTGATCAACGACCAGATCGAAGAGATGGAAGTGAGGGTGATCGGAAGTCACGGTGAGCAGATAGGCATCATGCAGACCTCAAAAGCATTGCAGCTTGCCGAGGAAGAAGAACTCGATCTCGTACTTATCGCACCTATGGCAAAGCCGCCTGTTTGCAAGATCATTGATTACAGCAAGTTCAGATACGAACAGGTCCGCAAAGAAAAAGAAGCCAGAAAGAAGCAGAAGATCGTTGAAACAAAAGAAATACGCTTTTCTCCGAACATTGATACGAATGATATGAACACAAAAGCCAACGCGGCAAGAAAGTTCATTCTTCACGGAGACAAGGTAAAGGTTTCGATGCGCTTTAGAGGCCGCGAGATAAGCCATATGCAGCAGCGCGCGCACGTACTTGACGAGTTTGCCGAAAAGCTTGCTGATATAGCTGTTGTCGATAAAGGATCCAAGGTCGAAGGAAGATGTCTTGTGATGTTCCTCGTTCCCAAAAAATAAGATACGTACATTATTTGTCCGTCTTTCGGACAATTAAACAAGGAGGTAAATATGGTAAAGTTCAAAACCAAGAGAGCTGCTGCAAAGCGGTTTAAGAAGACAGGTACCGGAAAGCTGAAAAGAATGAAGGCTTATAAGAGTCATATTCTTA
>DFFO01000035.1 GCA_002369255.1 Lachnospiraceae bacterium UBA3774 | reverse complement strand
GTCCTACCTCGGAATTTCCCATCTGCCCGTCCGGAAGGCCTACGTCAAGTCCGCTTGCAGAGCCGGAAACATGAGGGTAGTCCCTCATCAGCCTATCAAGATTAGGCGTGTTTGCCAGCCTGACAGCATTTGCTTTTTCTTCTTTTCTGAGTCCGAGTCCGTCCATGATCACAAGAGCGACGGGCTTATGTCTTTTCGCTATTGTCATATTTTTTATGCCTTTACGATTTTTTCAAAAGATGTTTTTAAGGACGCGCCGCCTACGAGGCCGCCGTCGATATCGGGCTGTGCAAAAAGCTCCGCGGCATTTTCCGGATTTACGCTGCCGCCGTAAAGAATTCTGATCTTATCGGCAGTATCCGCGTCATAGATTTCAGCGATGAGCTTTCTTATCATTCCGCAGACCTCCTGCGCCTGATCGGTCGTTGCGACCTTTCCGGTTCCGATGGCCCAGATCGGCTCATAAGCGATCACTGTAGCGGCCGCCTGATCTGCGCTCACACCGTTAAAAGCGCTGCGTATCTGTGCTTCGATCCAGCTGAGAGTTTCGCCTTTTTCACGGATCTCAAGGCTTTCTCCGCAGCAAAGCATGGGCTTCATTTTGCACTCTATGGCCTTGAGCAGCTTTTTGTTTATCCATTCGTCGTTTTCCGAAAAAATAGTTCTGCGCTCCGAGTGACCGATAAGAACGTAAGAGACTCCGGCGTCCTTGATCATTTCAAGAGAGATTTCTCCGGTAAAAGCGCCTTTATCTTCAAAATAAAAGTTTTCCGCGCCGATTCCGATCCCTGTTCCGGCCGCAGCCTCAACGGCAGCGGGAATATCGATAGCCGGAACAAAGAAAAGCACTTCCGATTCCGCACCCTTTACAAGCGGAGCAATCTCTTTAAGAAACTCCTTTGTCTGAGTGGGCGTCATATTCATTTTCCAGTTTCCGGCAGCAAGTTTTCTTCTCATTTTTTCTTCTCCTAATATGTATTTTCAGGCTTCGTCGGCAGCTTCAACGCCGGGAAGGCCTTTTCCTTCAAGATATTCCAGCGAAGCTCCTCCGCCGGTGGAAACGTGGCTGACCTGCGAGGCATAGCCAAGCTGATTTATCGCCGCAGCGGAATCTCCGCCGCCGATAATGGTAGTCGCGTCAGCCTGAGCGAGCGCTTTTGCTACTGCAAGAGTACCGCCGCAAAGGTCGGGATTTTCAAATACTCCCATAGGTCCGTTCCATACAACGGTTTTTGCTCCGAGCACTTTTTTTGCAAAAAGCTCCGCCGTTTTTTCGCCGATATCAAGACCTTCCATATCGGCAGGTATGGAATCCGAAGGAACGGTTTTTACGTCAACGTGAGCGTCGATGGGATCGGGGAAGGAAGCCGTGATCTTTGTATCGACCGGAAGGAGCAGTTCCTTTCCGAGCTTTTCGGCTTTTTCCATCATCTTTTTGCAGTAATCGATCTTTTCATCGTCAACGAGCGACTTTCCGATCTCGCAGCCCTTTGCTTTGAGGAAGGTATAAGCCATACCGCCGCCGATAATAAGCGTATCGCATTTATCAAGCAGATTGTCGATAACGTTGAGCTTATCTGCCACCTTTGCGCCGCCGAGGATTGCGACAAAAGGACGCGCGGGATTTTCGACCGCGTCTCCGAGGAACCTTATTTCTTTGCCCATAAGGTATCCTACCGCACAGGGCGAAAGATATTTCGTTACGCCGACATTTGACGCATGCGCTCTGTGGGCGGTTCCGAAAGCGTCATTTACAAATACTTCCGCAAGCGAAGCAAGTTCCCTCGAAAAATCAGGATCGTTCTTCTCTTCGCCAATAACGTATCTTGTATTCTGGAGAAGAATAATATCGCCATCCTTCATTTCCTTTACGGCAGCTTTGACAGAGTCATCCACGACCGTGTCCGAAGGAACAAACTTTACCTCACGGCCGAGAAGCTCGGTAAGCGCGGCCGCGACCGGGGCAAGACTAAGCTCCGGCTTGGGCTGTCCCTTGGGTTTTCCGAGATGTGAGCAAAGAATAACCTTCGCGCCGTCTCCGGAAAGCTTTTTGATGGTGGGAAGCGCGGCTACAAGACGGTTTTTATCCGTGATCGTGCCTTCCTTCATTGGAACGTTGAAATCACAGCGGCATAGAACTCTCTTACCGGTTACTTTTATATCGTCAACAGTTAATTTTGACATGATCTTCTCCTTGTTTTCTTTTTTATTAACAAGAGCAATGCGCAGGGCATTGCTCTTTGTGTCGGTTTTTTTTATTTCAGCTCGCTGAAATATTTAATGGTCCGAACCATCTGGCAGGTATATGAATACTCATTGTCATACCATGCACAGCACTTAACCATGGTCTCACCGCCGCCCATATCCATGCACTTGGTAAGGGTAGCGTCAAAGAGTGAGCCGTATTCCATTCCGATAACGTCACTGGAAACGATCTGGTCTTCGGTATATCCGAACGACTGGTTTGCAGCTGCCTTCATAGCGGCATTTACTTCTTCTTCGGTGATAGCTTTTTCAACTACGCATACAAGCTCTGTAATGGAGCCGTCCTGAACAGGAACACGCTGAGCGCTTCCGTCAAGCTTTCCGTCAAGCTCGGGGATAACGAGGCCGATAGCCTTTGCAGCGCCGGTGGAGTT
>DFFO01000038.1 GCA_002369255.1 Lachnospiraceae bacterium UBA3774 | reverse complement strand
TCGAACCGGCGACCTACGCATTACGAATGCGTCGCTCTACCAACTGAGCCAAGGAGGCACTGCTTTTTTGCAAGCCTGTAAATAATACGATAGACAAACGGTTTTGTCAATATGAGAATTTACTCTTTTTCCGCAAATGTCGCAGTATCAAGGAGCTTTGTTGTTATGATCGAGGAGATAACAGAGTGCAGCATTGACTCGGGACTCATCGTTGCTTCAAAAGTCTTGATATAATTTTCATAATTGGCTTCTCCGTAAAAATCGATCAGAAAGCTTTTGACGTCATCGGCAGTGGGCACGAGTTGCATTTCCTCGGCTATGGCCTGGAAGATCAGATCGGATTTTATGGAAGTGTCAAGCGTTTCCTTGGAAGCGGTATAATAATCTTCAAGCGATTCATATCCCTGCATCTTGACGTAGGTGTCAACGTCATAATTGCTGTTTGCGCAGGAAAGCTTCACGGTCCATTCAAAATAATCTTTGTTATACGCAGATGCAATCTCCGGAATTTCTGAGACCTTGCAATTGTCAAGGAGATAATCCGCGACATAGTTTCTCGAATACGTATTTTTATGGGCCTCTCTTATGCCTTCTTTCAGTTCATCTACGGTTTTCCAGCCTTGCGAGGAATAATTCCTCTGTACAAAAGAGTCCGTAAGCTCCGGCGTAACAGTCTCCGAAATATATTTGATTTCGGTCACAAAGAGGGCGTCTTTGTTTGCAAGGGAAGGATTGTTAGGATACGGATCGGGGAAGGTTACCTCTACGTTTACGGTTTCACCGGGCATATGTCCTATCAGCTGCTCAAGAAAATCATCGATATAGCTTGTAACGCCGATAGTTACGTCGGTGCCTGAATCGCCCGTCGCGCCGCCGTCAAATTCTTCACCGTCAACGCTTCCGGTATATACGATATGAACGGTATCGCCGTCCGCTACTGCACGATCTGTTACGTGAACTTCAGTAGTGTTTTGATTCAGGATATAGTCGATATTATCCTGCAGCGCCTCGTCCGTCATAGTGTAAACATCATAAGGAATGGTAATGTTTTTGTAATCTGCAAGCGTTACTATATCGAGCGCCTTGACGTCCTTGAAATATCCGGTTTCCGCGTCGATATACGGTTCTGCATTGAAATACGGCAGATCGGTCACGCCGGTATCATCCGAGGCGTCAGTGTCTTCTTCGGATTCCGTTACCGACTCGTCCGTTGCGCCGCCGGTTTCGTCTTCATCTTCTGAACAGGCGATCAGCGAGGCGGCCATGCATAAAACTATAAACGCTGCTAAAAATCTTTTTAAAATACTCATAATAAATCCTTTCGGTCATTGAATGTTTTCTTATTATAGCAGAAATATCCATGCAGTTGAATGATAATTTACAACGAATCTGCGCAGGGGTTTTTATAAAAAATTTATTGGTAAATAGATTGTGCTCAATCTATAATAGTATGGTTGCAGGAGATAGTTATGATAAAAAAATTATGGTCAAATGTAAAACAATATAAAAAATCTGCTGTTATGACGCCGGTTTTTGCAATGCTCGAAGTGTTTATGGAAACGCTGATTCCTTTTGTCGCAGCCTATCTGATAGATGAGGGTATAAACGGCGGAAACGGAAGCGGAGATATGAGCAGCATCATAAAATACGGTTGTCTGATGGTCCTTATGGCATTTTTGTCGCTGACGTTTGCAATCCTTGCCGGAAAGCTCGCGGCCAAGGCCTCTACCGGATTTGCGGCGAATCTTCGTTCTTCCATGTATAGCAAGATACAGACTTATTCTTTTGCAAATATCGACAAATTCAGCACCGGAGGTTTGATCACGAGATTGACCACCGACGTCACCAATATTCAGCAAGCCTTTCAGATGTCCACGAGAATGGCCGTCAGAGCGCCTATTACGCTCATCTCATCGCTTGTTATGTGTTTTGTTATAAATACGAGGATCAGCTTTGTTTTTCTCGGTGCGATCGCCGTGCTTGGAATCATCATGGTTTTTGTCGTAAAAAAAGTGTCCGGCATTTTCGCCGAGGTCTTCAAAAAATATGACGAGTTAAATACAGACGTTCAGGAAAACATTACGGCAATACGCGTTGTCAAATCTTTTGTCAGAGAAGACTTCGAAAACGAGAAATTCAAAAATGCGTCCGGCCTCCTTTACAAGGTCGCAATGCGGGCGGAAAAGATAATGGCCCTTGTTTCGCCCGGCATGATGCTGGTCATTTATTCGCTCATTATCGCGGTTTCGTGGCTTGCCGCGCACTTTATCGCGGGCGGGAGCATGACTACGGGAGAGCTTACTTCGCTTTTTAGTTATATATCCACGGTTATGATGTCGCTTATGATGCTCCTCGGCGTTTTTGCGATGATCATTATGAGTCTTGCGAGTGCGCGAAGGATAGTCGAGGTGCTTGACGAGGAGCCTGCAGTAAAACAGCCTGACGATCCCGTTTTTGAAGTTGCAAACGGTGATATCGTTTTTGAAAACGTCGGTTTTTCATATAGAAAGGGCGGCGGCGACAGGACGCTTTGCAATATTGATCTTCATATAAGATCCGGAGAGACTGTAGGAGTAATAGGCGGCACCGGAAGCGGGAAAACGAGCCTTGTAAATCTTATCAGCAGATTATACGACGTGGATGAGGGCGTGGTAAGAGTCGGAGGAGTTGACGTCAGAAAGTACGACATTGCTGCTCTTCGCGACAACGTATCTGTCGTTCTTCAGAAAAACCTTCTGTTTTCGGGAACTGTTCTTGACAACCTTCGCTGGGGAAACGAGCATGCCACGAGGCAGGAATGCGAAGCAGCCTGCAAGGCGGCTGCTGCCGACGAATTTATCAAAAAGCTTCCCGACGGATATGACACTATGATAGAACAGGGCGGAACAAACGTATCGGGCGGACAGAGACAGCGATTGTGCATAGCAAGGGCTCTTTTGAAAAAACCCAAGATACTTATTCTTGACGATTCGACGAGCGCCGTTGATACAGGAACGGACGCGCGCATAAGAAGCGCGATGAAGGACGCGATTCCCGGCACCACAAAAATAATAATCGCTCAGCGGATCGGAAGCGTAAAGGACGCGGATCGTATAATAGTTATGGAAGACGGAAAGATAAACGGTTTTGATACGCATGAAAATCTGCTTAAAAACAATGCGATCTACCGTGAGATATATGACACGCAAATGAGCATGGGAGGAGACTTTGACGAGTCGCCTGCCGGAAAGGGGGTGTGATATGGCACAAGTTCCCGGACCGCGCAGAGACAGAATGAAAGTCGATGAAAAGATCGAACACCCCGTAAGGATGCTTTTTCGGGTCATGAAATACGTCCTGAAGAAATACAAGTGGCTGTATCTTTTGGCGCTCGTATGTATCGCCGCGGCCGCAGTGGCCGCACTTATGGGAACGCTCTTCCAAAAGACACTTGTGGACGAGTATATAGTTCCCAATATCGGGGCGGCGGACCCTGATTTTGCGCCGCTGCTTGCGGTTCTTTCAAAACTTGCCATGATATTTCTTGCCGGAGTTATCGTTTCATACGTTCAGCAGAGAGTGCTTGCCGTGATCAGCCAGGGCTCTCTTAAAACGATCCGTGACGACGTATTTACGCGCATGGAAAAACTGCCGATAAAATATTTTGACACACATTCTCACGGCAGTATCATGAGCGTTTACACAAATGACGTAGATACGTTAAGACAGCTTATATCTTCATCGGTTCCCGAAATATTGCAGACAGCGGTTACCGTCACCATTACGCTTGTCAGTATGATCGCAATGAGCGGTTATCTGACGCTTGTCAGCGTCGGAATGGTGCTGGTGTCGTTTTTCGTTACCGCAAGGGTCGGAGCAAGCTCGGGCAAATACTATGCAAAACAGCAGCAGCAGCTTGCCTCCGTAAACGGATATATCGAAGAAATGATACAGGGGCAAAAGGTCGTAAAGGTTTTCAACCACGAAAGCCGGGCGATCGAAACCTTTGAAGAAAAAAATGAAGAGCTCAGGCAGTCCGCCAACAGAGCAAACGGTATCGCAAATATCCTGATGCCGATCAACGGAAACCTCGGACATCTCAGTTACGTGCTTGTTGCAGTGGTAGGAGCAATACTTGCGATCTCGGGAAGAGCGGATCTGACGCTTGGTACCATAGTATCCTTCCTTGGTCTTAACAAAAGTTTTTCAAGGCCTATCAGACAGTTGAGCGCTCAGGTAAACAGCATTGTGCTCGCGCTTGCCGGCGCAAAAAGAATATTCGCAATCATTGACGAGACTCCGGAAAATGACGAGGGAAAAGTTACTCTGGTCAGAGTCAGTGCGCAAGATGACGGCAGTCTTGTCGAACAAAGCGAAAGGACAGGACGCTGGGCCTGGAAGCGCGTGGATCAGGCGGGGCGCGAAGAGCTTATCCCGATGCTGGGAGATGTAAGATTTAATGACGTGGATTTTGAATATCGGGAAAATCATCCTATTTTGCACGATATAGATATCTATGCCTATCCCGGTCAGAAAATAGCTTTCGTAGGATCTACGGGAGCCGGAAAAACCACCATCACAAATCTGATAAACAGGTTTTATGATATAAAAGACGGCGAGATCTTATATGACGGAATAAACGTTAAAGACATCAAAAAGAACGACCTGCGGCATTCGCTGGGAGTAGTTTTGCAGGAAACAAACCTGTTTACGGGCACTGTCATGGAAAACATACGCTACGGGCGCCTTGATGCTACTGATGAGGAGTGTATCGAAGCGGCAAAGCTTGCAAACGCTGACAGCTTTATCCGCAGACTGCCCGACGGCTATAATACTATGCTCAAAAACGACGGAGCGAATCTATCACAGGGGCAGAGACAGCTTTTGTCCATATCCAGGGCAGCAGTTGCCGACCCGCCCGTGCTTATTCTTGATGAGGCCACTTCGTCCGTTGATACAAGAACCGAAGTGCTTGTGCAGCGCGGAATGGACAGTATTATGAAAGGCAGGACCACATTTGTCATTGCACACCGTCTTTCGACAGTCCGCGATTCGGACTGTATAATGGTCCTTGAAGGCGGGCGCATTATAGAAAGAGGCTCGCATGAGGAACTTCTCGAAAAACGGGGACGGTATTACTCGCTTTATTCAAACAATTTTTCAGAAGAATAAATCGTTTTAGGAAGCATGAAAAGACGCTGGTCTCAAATGGATTTAGCGTCTTTCTTTTTACATGACGATTTGGTATAATATGGTAACTCAAAATGAAAATAAAGGAAGGAAGTTTGGTTATGGAAAAATTAAGAGTCGGAATTCTCGGCGCTACGGGAATGGTTGGTCAACGGTTTATTACTCTGCTTGAAAATCATCCGTGGTTTGAAGTCACCACGCTTGCGGCAAGCGAAAGATCTGCCGGAAAGACCTACGAAGAGGCGCTCGCGGGGCGGTGGAAGCTTGATATTCCCTGCCCGCAGAATGTTAAAGACATAGTTGTCAAAAACGTTTCCGATGTCGAAAAGACCGCAGAATCGGTCGATCTGCTGTTCAGCGCGGTCGATATGACCAAGGAAGAGATAAGGGCGATCGAAGAGGCCTATGCAAAGACCGAAACGCCGGTAGTGTCAAACAACAGCGCTCACCGTTGGACGCCGGACGTTCCCATGATCATGCCCGAAGTAAATGCAGACCATCTTGACGTTTTGCCCTATCAGATGCGGCGGCTCGGAACCAAGAGGGGATTTATTGTCGTAAAGCCGAACTGCTCAATACAGTGCTATACGCCTATGCTCCACGCACTTATGAAATTCAAGCCAGTAAAGAGCGTAGTTTCTACTTACCAGGCTATTTCAGGCGCGGGAAAGACTTTCAAAGACTGGCCGGAGATGACGGACAATCTCATCCCTTATATCGGCGGAGAGGAAGAAAAGAGCGAACAGGAGCCGCTGAAGATTTGGGGAAAGATCGAAAACGGCGTGATCGTTCCGGCAAAGAGCCCTATTATCAGCGCACAGTGTTACCGAGTCCCTGTCCAGGACGGGCATACTGCTTCCGTTTTTGTCAGCTTTGAGAAAAAGCCTTCAAAGGACGAGATTCTGGAGGCCTGGAAAAACTTCCGCGGTCTGCCGCAGGAGCTTGATCTGCCCTCTGCGCCGAAGCAGTTTATTCACTATTTTGAGGAGGACAATCGTCCGCAGGCAAGGCTTGATCGCGATCTGGAAGGCGGCATGGCAGTAAGCGCCGGACGGCTTCGGGAGGATACGATTTTTGATTATAAGTTCGCCGGACTCTCGCACAATACAATCAGAGGCGCCGCAGGAGGCGGAGTCCTTTCGGCCGAGCTTTTATATGCGACAAAGAGGATAGCGGCGAAGTAAACCGGGCTGCAGTTTCATGCCCGTAGCAAGGAGCAAACATGATTAAAAAGATTTTACTGCTTTTTTCAGCCATTATTATGGTATCATCGCTTATCGCATGCGGCGATAATGCCGGTACGGAAAGCGACACGACTATAGCCGGTATTCCTTCAGGATCGGAGACTACGTCTTTTGAAAGCGAATCGGAAAGCACGGCTGCCGAGGTGTTGACGATCGAAAGATACAAAATCGGCGAAACCGCGAAGGCTGACCTTGACGGAGACGGCAATGCCGACGAGGTATGCGTAGGCGTCGAAACTGTTACGCATAGCGAGGGTGAGTTTTCATATGACGAGATCCGTTTTACCAAAATTGACATAAACGGAAAAAACATGATAGATCCCTCGAAAGAAAATCCCTTTGATAGATTCGATATTTGGTACGAAAATCCGGACACGGAATTTTATTATATTACCGATATCGATATAAACGACGGAAAGAAAGAAATCGCGCTTGTCGATTACGGATCAAACGACTGGACCGTTACAACGTTTTTCAGATATGAAAACGGCGATATCAAATATATTAAGTTTATCGAAGGAATGCCGTACGACAGTTATTTTGAGCTTCCCGGAGACGGCACCGCCTCATCGATGATACATTTATCGCTCCTTCAGACCTGGAGAGGCGTTGCAAAATATGAACTTGACGCAAACGGCGAAATCGTGCTCTCAAAGGGACAGCTGATAGAACCTGCAAAAAACGATTACGTAAAACCCGTCATTGTAAAAGACCTGACTGTTTTTGCAGAAATGGACAAGGCTTCCGAGACGTCCGTGATCAGCGGGGACGGAGATTTTGCCTATTTCCCCCTTACAGACAATGAACATTGGGTAAAAATAGAAACTGCCGCCGGAAAGACCGGATGGATCTATCTTGAAGGATGGACCCAGATCGACAACGGAGGCAAAAATATGGAAAGCAGTGAAATTTTTGACGGTTTGTTGTTTGCAGGCTGAAAAAAATGTGATATAATCCGCTTCGTGCGTTAAAACGCATATAGCGGATCAGGAGACGTATCGAAGTGGTCATAACGAGCCGCACTCGAAATGCGG
>DFFO01000064.1 GCA_002369255.1 Lachnospiraceae bacterium UBA3774 | reverse complement strand
CTCATCCTTTGCGGGGTGATTTGCGGGAATATTCAGCGCCTCAAAATTGTAATAATCAAGCTCGACCTCAGGGCCCTCTACTACCTCGTAGCCCATTCCGATAAAAATGCGTTCGAGTTCGTCAAGGGCGATCGTGTTCGGATGCGCATGACCGAGCGCCTGTTTTTTTGCGGGGAGGGTTACGTCGATGGTCTCGTTTTCAAGCCTCTGCTCCATAATCTTGCGCTCAAACTCCGCCTTTGCAGCCTCGAGTCTTGCTTCGATCGCCGACCTTGCGTCGTTTACGAGCTGTCCTACCATCGGCCTGTCATCTGGGGCTACGTCTCTCATTCCTTTGAGAACTTCCGTAAGCTCGCCTTTTTTGCCGAGGTAAGCTACGCGGATCTCGTTGAGTCTGTCGAGATTACCGCTCTCTTCAATGCGCTTTATGGCTTCCTGCCTGATCTTTTCTAACTTTTCCTTCATTTTTGAGTGCCTCTTTTATAATATGATACAAATGCTGATTATAGCATAATTACATTCAGAAAACCATATCAAACAGGCTCAGCTGGTTTGACTGCGGCATGTCTCCCAGGATCCCGAGCCTTTCCAGCGCGTCCGCCAGAGTGCCGGAGATCTTTGCCCTGCTGATAATGTCTTCTTTTGACAAAAATTTTGCCTTTGCCGCTTCGTCGCACAGACTGCGCGCAGCCTTTTCGCCCATTCCCGAGATGCCGACAAACGAAGGCATGATCTTCCCTTTAACTACTTTGAATTTTTCGGCGTCTGCAGTATAAAGATCTATAGGCGCAAATTCTATCCCGCGGGCATACATTTCTTCGCAGATCCTAAGATCGCTGAACGTATTTCTGTCAATATCGGAAAGCATGTCGGATTTTGCCACCTCAGAGTCGGGCTTTCCGGGGCAAAGGCTTCTGAAATGCTCGAGATTTCGCTCGATCACCTCTTTACCCATTGCCATTTTCTCATAATCAAACGCCTTGGCTCTGATACCAAAGTATGCCGCATAAAACTCACGCGGATAGTAGATCTTGAAGTATGCGACACGCAGCGCCATCATCACGTACGCGGCGGCATGCGCCTTGGGGAACATATATTTGATCTTTTCACATGACCCGATATACCACTCGGGCACGCCGTGACCAAGCATGTCTTCTTTCCACTTATCCCAGAGAGGGGCGGCTTTTTTTGCTACCTTTCCCTTTCTGACTGCTTCCATTATGTCAAAAGCTTCTGACGCTTCCAGTCCCTTTGAAATGAGGTAAAGCATTATGCCGTCTCTGGTACAGATCGCGGTCTGAAGCGTCGCCGTGCCGCTTTTGATAAGATCTTTTGCATTTCCCATCCACACGTCGGTGCCGTGAGCAAGTCCTGCTACGTTGACAAGATCGGCAAAATTTCGGGGTTTCGCGTCTTTGAGCATCTCCATGGCAAAGTCGGTATTGAATTCCGGAATACCGAGCGTGCCAAGCTCGGTGCCTCCGATATCCTCCGCTTTTATGCCCAAAGGTTCCGTACCTTCAAGCAGCTTGTAAAGCTGCGGATCGTCTATCGGCACGGTACGCGGGTCGATCCCGGACAGATCGCCGAGCCACTTCATCATGGTAGGATCGTCATGCCCCAGGATATCGAACTTTAAGAGGTTCTGGTCTATGGCATGATAATCAAAATGCGTCGTAACTATATCGGACTTCATATCATTAGCGGGATGCTGGATGGGAGTAAATGAATATATATCTTCGCCCTTCGGAAGAACGATTATTCCGCCGGGGTGCTGTCCGGTGCTTCTCTTTACGTCCTTACATCCTCCCACGAGTCTTTCGATCTCGCATTTTCTTTTATTGATATGACGCTCCTCAAAATATTTTTTGATAAATCCGTATGCGGTCTTATCCGCTACGGTGCTTATGGTCCCGGCCTTGAAGGTATATCCGTCGCCAAAAAGCTCCGCGGTATAATTATGCGCTTTTTGCTGATACTCACCCGAAAAATTCAGGTCGATATCAGGCTCTTTCGTACCGTTAAAACCAAGGAACGTTTCAAACGGTATATCTATTCCGTCTTTTTCAAGCTTTGCGCCGCACTTCGGGCAAACCTTGTCAGGCAGATCTATACCGGTATTTCCGGCGTTTTTTCTTATCTCTTCGGAGTCAAACTCGCTGTATTTGCATTTCGGGCAGCGATAATGCGGCGGCAGAGGGTTTACCTCCGTGATATCCATCATCGTAGCTACGAATGATGAGCCGACAGAGCCTCTGGAACCGACCATATATCCGTCTTCGTTGGATTTTTTTACCAGCATCTGGGCAAAAACATACATTACCGAATACTCGTTGTTAATAATGGAATCCAGTTCTTTTTCAAGACGGCTTTTTACTATATCGGGAAGAGGTTCGCCATAGAGACTTTTTGCTTTTCCTATGCTGATCGTTCTTAAGCTTTCTACTGAGCCTTCTATTGCGGGCGGGCATCTGTCCGGTCTTACCGGGCGGATGGGATCGCAGCAATCCGCAATATAACCGGTGGTCTCAACTACCACTTCTCTGGCCTTTTCCATGCCCAGATAATCAAACTCGGCCAACATTTCCTCCGTCGTTCTCAGGAACAGAGGCGGCTGCATATCCGCGTCGCTGTATCCCATTCCGGCCATAATGATCCTGCGGTAGATCTCGTCCTCGGGATTTTTAAAATGCACGTCGCAGGTTGCGGCAACAGGCTTGTTATATGTTTCGCCAAGCTCTACGACCTTTCTGTTGATGTCGCGAAGATCCTCGTCCGTCCTGATATCCGGGAAGCTCGGACTTCTCTTCAGAAATTCGTTATTGCCTATAGGCTGTATTTCAAGATAATCATAAAACTTAACGCGGCGCTCAAGCTCTTCCGGCTCTACCCCCGTCACTATACCGCGTATAACCTCTCCGGCTTCGCAGGCGGAGCCGATGATCAGCCCTTCTCTGTTTTGCTCGATAAGAGATCTCGGTATCCTCGGTCTTTTGCTGAAATATTTTAAGTGCGATTCGGAAACGAGCTTGTAAAGGTTTCTTTTGCCCGTGTCATTTTTCGCAAGAATGATAATATGATATCTCGGCGCTGAAAGGATATCCCGAAGCTCGCAGCCGGGTCTGTCGTCGACCAGATATCCCTCGCAGCCGTAAATGATCTTTATGGGCTTGCCTTTCTTTGCCCAGCCGTCGGCTGCATGCATAGCCGAAGGAAAAGAATGTACGACGCCGTGATCCGTGATGGCAACGGCCTTGTGACCGAAGCCGACTGCGCGGTCGATAAGATCCTCAACGCTCGATACCGCGTCCATCTCGCTTGATTTTGTATGAAGATGCAGCTCTACCCTTTTTTCCTCCGCATCATCTTTTCTTTTGTCAAAAGATTTGCCCGGAACGATCTTTATTCCCTTTATTCCGCGCATGACAACTTCGCCGTCAAACTTGTCATATACGGCTTCGCCGTACACCAAAACGGTGGGATTTCCCGAAAGCACTTCGCGGGGCTCTTCTTCCCTTCCTTCTTTTGCGAAAAGCTTTACCATAATGGAATCCGTTCCGTCATAAACGCCGAAGGTAAACAAAGTAGAACCGTTTTTGAGAAGTCTCTCGTCAAAGGCAAAAACCTTTCCTTCGATAACGACTTCTCCCATTTCCTCACTTATTTCCGAGATCGGCATAGGCGTTGCGTTAAAATCGTTTCCGTATCCTTCGGAAGCAAGGAGCCTTTTTCCGCGTTTTTTGAATCGCGGCTCGGCATTTCCCGATCCGCGCGGGGAGCGGGCTACTCTTTGGGGCGCTTTCTTTTCAAGATTTACCTCGATTTTGATCTTTAATCCGAGGCGTTTGTTATATATGTCCTCAATAAAATCCTGGAGTTTTTTTACGTCAAAAAAATCCGACGATCCCGGGTCAAGCTCGATATGTATGGTAGTGCTGTCGGTCTGAGTGTTTGCGGCATTGTAAACGGAATAAAGCATAAGATCGTTTTCTTTCATTTCCTGTCTTACGCTCTGATCGTATTTTTCAAATATTTCATCCGCGGGAACGTCCCCCAAATCGAACTCCGGAATCACGTGAACGATCGCGTCATTATTTTTGAAGTAGGAGGCTTTGATCGTACCTTCCAAAATGCTCTGCTCACGGCGTGTGATGAGATTGTATAGTTTTAAACAGACGGAGACGGCTTTTTTGTCATGCGACATCACGACGCGGCTGATCTCCGCGTCGTTAAGCCTGTTTTTCAGATCCGCAGCAAGCGGAAGCTGCGGCATAAGATCAAATAACTTTTTATTCATTTACTCTCCGATATATCAATTCCAATTGTCAAGCTCTTCTTTAAGTGCTGAAAGCAGCTGTGCTTCGGGCAGTTTTTTTACTATCTGTCCGCGTTTTATCAAAAGGCCCTCTCCGTTTCCTCCGGCTATTCCGATATCTGCTTCGGCTGCTTCTCCGGGGCCGTTTACCACGCACCCCATAACCGCAATATTGATGGTAAGCTGCGGATAGTTTTCCGCTAAATTCTCAACCTGATTTGCAAGGCTTACAAGGTCTATCTGAGTCCTGCCGCAGGTCGGACAGCTTATCACGCTGATTCCGGATTTTCGGAGTCCGAGATCTCGAAGGATCTTTTTTGCGGCAAATACTTCTTCTGCAGGATCGCCGGTAAGCGATACTCTGATCGTGTCTCCGATACCGCGCGAGAGGATCGCCGATATTCCGACCGCAGACTTTATGATACCGCTTTTTAAGGTTCCCGCTTCGGTGATTCCGACGTGAAGCGGCAGGTCGGTCTTTTCGGCTATTATTTCATGTGCGCGGATGCTCATCGGAACGTCGGAGGATTTCAGACTGAGAACAAGATTGTCATATCCCATATCCTCAATCGTTTCGACTGCTTTAAGGGCGCTTTGCACAAGTCCCTCCGGCGTGACGCGCCCGTACTTTCGAACGATTTCTTTTTCGAGAGAACCGGAGTTTACTCCTATCCTGATAGGGATATTTCTTGTTTTTGCAGCGTCCACAATCGCCTTGACGCGTTCCCTGCTTCCGATATTTCCGGGATTTATCCTGATCTTATCCGCTCCCGCCTCTATCGCCGCAAGCGCAAGTCTGTAGTCAAAGTGGATGTCCGCTACTATGGGAATATGTATCGCTTTTTTTATCTTTGCAAAGCCCTCCGCAGCTTCTGCGGTATTTACCGTAGAGCGGATTATTTCGCATCCGGCTTCCTCAAGCCGGAGTATCTGCTCTATGGTAGCTTTGTAATCAGCGGTAGGGGTATTTGTCATTGACTGTATTGCGATCGGTTCGCTCCCGCCTATTTTGACTCCGCCTATATCTACGACTCTGGATTTTCTTCTCATTTTTAACTCCGATCGATCATATGAACAGCTTAATAATATCATTTACGAGAATGTAAACCATCAGCGCCATCAAAACCGCAAACCCGGCCATATTTATCGCGCCTTCGACCTTCATGCTCATCCTCTTTCTTGTGATCGCTTCAAATATCAAAGCGATAAGTCTTCCGCCGTCAAGGGCGGGAAGAGGGAAAAGATTTACTATTCCGAGATTTGCGGAAAGAAGTATGCTGATATTAAGCATATTGACAAAAACGTAAAACGCCCCGTCGCTCTTTGTCTGATCTATGGTCTTTCCTATTGCGGATACTATTCCCACGGGTCCCGAAAGATCATTTATGCCGGCCGCTCCGGTAAAGAGCATTTTAAGAGATGAAAATACCGCTTTGATTCCGTAGGTCATCTCATGAAAACCGCCGCTGATCGCAGTTAAAAAAGTGGCCTTTTCTCTGTAATATACAGCGGAAAAACCGAGCTCATAAACCGTTACAAGTTCCGAAGCCACGTCCGCAGAAGCGCTTTTGCCGTTTCTTTCATATGTAAATCTCACTGTCTGCCCGGACATGGGATGCTCTGAAAAATACTTTCCAAGCTCTTTTCCCGAAGATATCGCAACGCCGTCTACAGCTGTAATGACGTCTCCTGCGCGCAGTCCGGCATTGTAAGCAGGCAGCCCTTCCGTCACCTCCGAAAGGACGGCTTTGTTTTCGTCGGCGGTATAACTGATTCCGGTGCGATAAACCTGCGACGAAGGATCATAGCTGACGGTGTGCTCTTTGCCGTCTCTTATAAATGAAACTTCGGCATTGCCGTCAGACAGGTCGTTTGTAAGTCCGAAAAGCACAAAATCATATCCGATACTGATATGATATCCGTTTACGGACGTAATCGTATCTCCCTCGCGTATCCCTGCGTCTTCCGCCCCGGATCCCGGCGCCACATAAGTGACCTTCGGAGGATTTGTTCCGATGCAGGCTACCATGATGATCCCGAGGATCATCGCAAGGATAAAATTGAATAAGGGCCCCGCGGCAACCGTGATCATTCTTGCCCAGACGGATTTTTTTTGGAATGAATTGTCGGGCAGGTCATCTAACGTGATATCTTCCGGCCGTTCGATCTCGCCGCCTCCGGCCGCGTCTTCTCCCACCATCGCGCAGGAGCCGCCGAAAGGTATCGCTTTTAAAGAATACCTCGTCTCGCCTTTTTTAAAGCTGAAAAGCCTCGGACCCATTCCTATGGAAAATTCCACTACTCCGATCCCGCAGGCTTTTGCCGCAAGAAAATGACCAAGCTCGTGAAAAAACACAAGCAGGCTGAATATCACTATTGCGATTAAAATGCTGGTAAAGTTCATATTTTTTGATCCTGATGTCTCTCCTCAAGAAAACGGTAAACTTCCGCTTCCGTTTCGAGAATATCATAAAGCGAAGGATCCCTGATCACGCGGTGAGCCTGCATTGCAGCGGCTATATTATCTGCGATATCAAGAAATCCGATCTCGTTTTTTAAAAATCTTGCTACCGACCATTCGTTTGCCGCATTAAAAACGGTCGGCATGCTCCCGCCTGACCTTGCGGCGTCATATGCAAGTCCGAGCGCGGGAAAACTCTCCGTATCCGGCTTTTCAAACCGGATCTCGGAAAGATCGTAAAAATCAAGCCTTTTTCCGCCGAGTTTCCTTCTCTCAGGGTAATAAAGCGCATACTGTATGGGGATCTTCATATCCGGCGTTCCCAGCTGTCCGAGAACAGCGCCGTCCTCAAACTGAACCATGGAATGAACGATACTTCCTGGCTGGATCACGACCTGTATATTGCCTGCAGGCACGTCAAAAAGCCAGCTTGCTTCCATGACCTCAAGCCCTTTGTTTACAAGAGTAGAGCTGTCAATGGTTATTTTGTTTCCCATAGACCAGTTCGGATGTTTGAGCGCGTCGGCGGCTTTTTTGTCCTTCATCTGATCCTTTGTCAGTCCCCGAAACGGGCCGCCGGAGCAGGTCAAAAGGATTTTATCTATTTTGTTTCCCTCATTTCCGACAAGGCACTGAAAGATGGCGCTGTGCTCGCTGTCAACAGGAAGTATGGAGGCAGCGTTTTCTGCGGCGGCCTTTTTTACCAGATGTCCGGCCGTAACAAGCGTTTCTTTGTTTGCAAGCGCAATATCCGCGCCGGCTTCTATCGCCGCAAGAGTAGGTCTGATACCGACCATTCCCACAACGGCGGTAAGCACCATGTCCGCGCCGGTATCACCGGCCGCTGCGACAAGCCCTTCCATTCCCGAAATCACTTTTGTATCCGTATCGGCAACGGCCGTCTTAAGATCGCCTGCCGCGCTCTTTGACATTACGCAGGCTATTTCCGGATGAAACTCTCTTATCTGCTTTTCAAGAAGGCCTATGTTGTTGTTCGCGGAAAGAGCGGTGATCTTTATATCTTTATTCGACCTTACGATATCAAGGGTCTGTGTGCCGATAGATCCGGTAGATCCGAGCAAAGCAAGTTTTTTCATATCAAATACCCGCTACGGAAAAAAGCATAATAAGCAAAAAAACACAAGGCGCGGTAATCGTTATGCTGTCAAATCTGTCAAGCACTCCGCCGTGGCCCGGGATAATATTTCCGAAGTCTTTTATCCCAATACCCCGTTTGATGGCCGAAGCCGCCAGATCTCCGACGATTGAAACGGCGGAGCATACAAGCGTGATAAGGACAACGCAGAGAATCGGATTTGAAAAAGCGCTCCCGAGTTCATTTTTGAAGATGATCGCATATACTGCCGAAAGAATGACTGCGCCGAGAATCCCGCCTATCGCGCCCTCAACGGATTTTTTCGGGCTGAGATTCGGCGTGAGTTTATGTTTGCCGAAAAGCATTCCCGTACAATATGCGAGCGTATCGCTGCCCCACGCGCTGATAAATACCAGCCACACGAGATACTGTCCCGCAGGCTTCATTACTCTGATCATAAAGATAAAAGAGAGCATAAATACTATATAAAACAGACCGAAAAATGCTCCCATAACAGTCTTTGTGTCATATTCCGGATAGCAAAAAACGTACAAAGCAAGGATCACTGTCAGCGAAACGATGCAATATACCGGAAGCAGCGACATGGCCGACGTAAATATCATCGCCTCATATACCGCTCCAAGCGCAAGACATACATATGAGATCAGGCTTCTGTGAAAGCCCAATGCTCTGTAAAACTCGATAAGTCCAATCAGAGAAATAACCCCTATAAATGCTATGAGAGGCAGTTCGCCGAAAACCACCATCAGGATGGTGACCGCCATCAGGATCATGCTGCTCGCAAACCTTGTCCAGAACATTATAATCTCCCTCCGAATCTTCTCTCTCTTTTGTTGTAGCTTTCTATCGCTTCAATAAGCTGCGGCCTGTGAAAATCCGGCCACAAAACGTCCGTATAATAAAACTCCGTATATGCGCTCTGCCACAACAGGAAATTTGACAGACGCTGCTCTCCCGCCGTCCTGATAAGAAGATCGGGATCCGGGATATCCGCTGTATCAAGCTCCCGCGAGATCATTTCTTCGGTAATGTCCTCCGGAGAAATGAGCCCCTGCGCCGCTTTTGCTGCGAGTTTTTTTACACATCTTTTAATTTCGTCCCTGGAGCCGTAATTTATCGCAACCGCAAAGACCATGCCGGTATTTGCGGACGTTTGCTTTATGGTATCGCCCAGTTTTTCTCTAATATCCTCGTCAAACCTGCTTGTATCTCCGATAGATACGACCTTTACGTTGTTTTCCATCGCTACTTTTACAAGCTTTTTCAGATAATATCTGAACAAACTCATAAGCGAGCCAACTTCTTCCTCGGAGCGTTTCCAGTTTTCAGTCGAGAAAGCATAAACGGTCAGATAACCGATGCCGAGCCTTGCCGCGTCTTCTACTATCTGTTCGAGGGTTTCGCAGCCGGCCTTGTGTCCGAGTCTTCTGGGGAGCTTATGAGCTTTGGCATAACGCCCGTTTCCGTCAAGTATTATCGCAACATGACGAGGTATGACAAGATCTTTTTCGTCCATAAACAATTCCTTAAATGGTAAAAAGCTGCTGCTTTTTTAGGCAGCAGCTTTTTGTGGTATGACCGCCATCTTTTTCAGACAGTCATTATCTCTTTGGTTTTTTCATCGACAGCCTTTTCGATCTTCTCGATAAATTTGTCGGTCAGCTTCTGGATCTTTTCTTCGGTGTCTTTGCTGTCGTCTTCGGTAAATTCTCCGTCCTTTTCGGCTTTTTTGATCTTTTCATTCGCGTCACGGCGAATATTGCGGATAGCCACCTTCGAATCTTCACCTTTTTTCTTTACGTCTTTGCAAAGTTCCTTACGACGGTCTTCGGTAAGCTCGGGAAAAACGAGACGGATAACCGTTCCGTCGTTTGTGGGGTTTATGCCTATTTCAGACATATTTATGGCCTTTTCGATCTCCTTGATAAGGCTCTTGTCCCAGGGCTGAATCTGGATGAGTCTTGCTTCGGGAACCGAAATATTCGCCGTCTGCTGGATAGGCGTGGGCGTGCCATAATAACTGACCATGATCTTGTTTAAAATGGCGGGATTTGCGCGTCCTGCACGGATAACGGAATATTCCTCCTCAAGACTTGCAAGCGTCTTTCCCATCTTTTCTTCAGATACCTGAAAAATGTCTTCCATAACTGACCCTCCGTTCTTTTATACGGTAATTCGCGTACCCTTAATATTTCCCTTC
>DFFO01000052.1 GCA_002369255.1 Lachnospiraceae bacterium UBA3774 | reverse complement strand
CGCAGTTCTGCACGCAAAAAGGAGACGCCTCTATGCATCTCCCTTTTGGTCCGGTAGTAATTGCGCCGCAGCGCGAAAGCCGCCGTTTTTCAATCCTGCTTCTCGGCTTTGTAATAATAGTGATTTGGCTCAAGTTTCTGACCGTACATTTCAAACATCTCGCTGACGGTCACAAGCTTGTAGCCCTTGGCAAGAAGCGCGGGGACAGCCATTTCCACTGCATCGGCGGTCGCCTGATACAGATCGTGCATAAGGATGATCGAACCGCCTTTTGCATTGTTCATTATCTCATTGTAGGTCTTATCGGCATTTTTCGTATCCCAGTCAAGCGTGTCTATATTCCAAAGAATAACGGGATAGTCAACAGCGTCAAGAGTGCTCTGTTTTTGCGCGCCATAGGGAGTTCTGACGATCTGAGGGCGAACTCCGCTTGCTTCCTCAATAAGGTCCGCAGCGTCATTTAGCTGCTTTTGTATTTCAGAGGCGCTCATCTTATCAAAGTTCGGATGATCGTATGAATGATTTCCAATCTCCATCCCAAGTTCCGCCTCGCGCTTTACAAGAGCGCAGTTTCTTTCTTTAAACTCGGAATAAGTGAGATTGACTCCCTGAACAAAAAATGTAGCTTTTACACCGTATTTTTCGAGTGTGTCAAGTATTCTCTCCGTAGAAGAGGGGGTGTTTGTAGAAGGACCGTCGTCAAAGGTAATCGCGATAACTTTGCTAAGGTCAACATCACTGTAATCAGGTGTGGATGGCTCGGTAGGGCGGATGACCGGAGTGGTCACTTCCGGAATATAGGCCGGCGAGGCAGTCGTGACTTCCGCCTGCAAGGTATCCTGGGATGATGCTACATCAGAATTTCCGCATCCGATGGCAAAAAGTGAAACAGCAAGTATTAAAGCAATGATTTTGAAATGTTTTTTCATAAAACAGTTCCCTTTCGTTAATTATGACAATTAAAAAAATAATATTATAAAAAATCTCTGATGTTAAGCGAGTCAATCATTTCCCCGATCTCTTTTATCTTTTCGAGCGAAAGTCCGTTTGCGTACTTTAATTCTTTCCGAAATCTTTTCCTGTCGCGTCTTAGACCGGCGATCCACCTCTTTACCTGATATGCAGGGATCAAGGCAGGGTGCGCCTTTGCCCCCGGGTAGTTTTTCTTCAGTTCCTCGGCAGGCAGGAATATGCGGTGCGAAAAGTACATAAGCCTGTTTTTCCTGAGGTTTCTGTTTATTAGGATGGCATTTTCATCAGTGCCCTGAGATCCGCCCTCTATAATAAACTTTTCAAAAACGTCAAGACATGACGAGGGTTCGCTTTGATCATATGGCTTTTCTGAGAACCACTTCTCGGAAATGATCTCCGCTTTTTCGGCAAATTCTGACAGGCCTGACTCCAAAACGAGCTCCTTTTCGATATTGCCAAACTGCCTGTTTATCAGCCAAAGGTCCAGAAAAGGTCTGATGCCGCAGCCGCCGTTTCCGATATGATGCGCCATATGAAAAATATGGTAAAAGTAGAAAAAGTCTTCAGTAAACCTATACTCATTCTCGGAAACAGGTATGGCAAACTCCCACGCACTCTCCAAAATTGCCTTGCCGGGAGTGTCGGCGTCTGTCAGCCTGTGGTGAAGCTCAAGTATCCAGCCTGACGGGCTTTTAAGGATCGCATGGTGTCCTTTTTCTTTTAAAACGCTGTATCCGGCGGTTTCAAGCGCTTTTAGAGCCCGTTTGATATCTTCTTTTTTTACAAGGATATCCATATCAACGGATGAACGCATCCACCTCTCAGGATAAAAACCTTTGATGACTGCCCCTTTAAGCGGGATAAAGTCTATCTTTTCGGAATTGAAAACGTTTTTTATGATCTCGGCGTCGCCATCAAACAGGACTGATTTGTACAGACCCAGATCAAACGACTTTGAAAACTTGTTTTTTTGTTCGGGCGAAAGCAGCGCTGCATTCCGTTCCGATCCGGTAAGATAAAAATCCAAAACGGGCAGAGCCATTGCATGGCGTGCGGCAAAATTGCAGACGTCCAAAACCGGCGCGTCCGCAACATTTGCGTCAGGCATTGGCTCGCCGCATACCTTACTTTGTATTATTTTGAAAAAAAACTCCGCTGCTTTAGTCATTTAAGAATCCCCGGTCAATCTTTTTTGAGCAGTTCCTTTGCTTTTTCGATCGCGGCTTTTATGACCTGATCCATGTCAAAATACCTGTATTGTCCGAGCCTTCCGCCGAAGACCACGCCTTTTTTCTCGTATTCCGCCTGACTGAGCTTTTTGTATTTTTCATACAGGGCGCAGTTTTCTGCGTCATTAACAGGATAATACGGCTCCCGTCCCGGCGTCCATTCCGTGCTAAGTTCGCGTGAAATGATTGTAAAAGGAATATCCTCGCCGTCGTCGTCTTTTCCGAATTCAAACCACTTGTGCTCGATAATCCTGGTCCAGGGAGTCTCGGGATCGGTATAATTTACTACGGCATTTCCCTGAAAATTCGGGATGCTCAGCTTTTCGGTCTCAAATCTGACAGATCTGTATTTTAAAGCGCCGAGACAATATCTAAAGTATTCGTCAATAGGCCCCGTATAGATCGTTTTTTTCGCGATGTTTTCATATTTTTCTCTCTCGGAAAGAAAGTCGGTGCAGAGCCTGACTTCAATGCCGCAGAGCATTTTTTCTATCATTTTTGTATAGCCGCCCTTGGGTATGCCCTGATAGGCGGCGTCAAAATAATTGTTGTCATACGTGAAGCGCACAGGAAGTCTTTTTATAATAAATGCCGGCAGGTCTGCGCAGGCTCTCCCCCATTGTTTTTGCGTGTAGCCTTTGATCAGCTTTTCGTAAATATCGGTTCCTACAAGGCTTATCGCCTGCTCTTCGAGATTTTTCGGCTCCGCGACGCCAGCAGCTTCCCTCTGCTCGCTGATCTTTTCTTTTGCCTGACCCGGCGTTACGACTCCCCACATTTTGTTAAACGTGTACATATTGAAGGGGAGAGAGTATATCTCTCCGTTATAATTTGCCACGGGGGAGTTGATGAAATTGTTGAACTCGGCAAACCGTTTAACGTACTCCCAGACCTCTCTGTCATTTGTATGAAAAATATGCGCGCCATACTTGTGAACGTGAATTCCATCTACGTTCTGCGTAAAAACGTTTCCGCCGATATGATCTCTTCTGTCGATAACAAGCACGGTCTTTCCGGCTTCCGCCGCCAGATTGGCAAAAACCGCTCCGTAAAGCCCCGCTCCGACTATCAGATAATCGTATTGTTTCATAAATGCCCTCCGAGATTCTGCCCGGTTATTATACCATACTTTTCGCTATAATGGTGAGCGAGTAATCATTTGCAGAAACTATTTTTCCGCAAAAAAACTTCCCGCCCTCAAAACCTGCGGCGGGAAGCGCATTTTAGCGACATCTTTTTAGTCGTTTGATTTGAATTGTTTCATCTGCTTCAGATAAAATGCTGCTCCGATAGCAATCCAGATGACGAGCATGATATAGGATTCTTTTCCGAAGCTTACTCCCGAAAGGCCCGGAATGGGAACGAGCTGCAGGATCATGAACGCACAGGAAAAGATTACTCCGAGCACTGCCATAACTTTTAAAAGCCTGTTGCCGTCTCCGTCGCGCTTCATGGTAACAAGAGTAGCCGCGCTGGTAAAGAAATAACCTATAGACGCTCCGATAGCGCACATATCCACGAACCATCCGAGGGCTTCTCTGCCGAGCAGCGGACCGGAAAGAGATATGACGATGCAGAAAATCATTGCATTTTTGGGCGTGCTGTGCTTTTTATCGAGCTTTGCAAACGTCGCTGGCAGATAACCGTCGCGCGCCATTGAAAACATCAGGCGGCTTGACGCAAGATAAAAGCCCATGATACCCGAAAGAACCGCGCAGGAAACGCCTATTCCGATAAGCACCGGGCCAAAGCTTCCGAGCAGTTTCTTTGCCGCAAGCAAAAGAACCCAGTTGTTTTTGTCGAGAACTTCTTCCGGCCAGAGCTTGTAGGCCGCCGCGGCCACCGTATTGTTTGCAATATAGACAAAGCATCCGAACAAAATGGCCACGATCATAATGCCGATTACTTTTTTGTAGGAAAACTTGAACTCTTCCGCTGCCTGAGGAATAGTATCAAAGCCGACAAAAGCCCATGGCGCAATGGCAAAGGTGGCAAGTATGGCCGACATAACTCCGCTTGTGGAAACGGATTCGTTTGCCTGCCTTATCTGCTCGGCATTTAATCCTGCCTCGGCTGCAGCGGCTCTGTCAAAGCCCCAAATGGGCGCGGTATTTGCAAGAGCGGCCTCTTTGCTTGCAAGAGCGGCGATCACGAGAGTGGCAACAGCCAGCACAAGAAGAGATGACAGGATCATCTGTACGAAAGCGGCTTTTCTGACTCCGAGAATGTTCAAAACTCCAAAGAGTATCAGGATACCCCCTGCCAAAAGCACGTGGCCAAGATAGACCTCGGTCCCCGCGATGCTGTAAAGGAGCACGCTGTTGAAAATGTTTTCTTTTCCGAAAAGATTGTTGATGATAAGCGCTATAGCGGTGGAGTTCATCGGAACGTTCGTAAGATAAGCCGCCACCAGAAACCATCCGCAGATAAACGCAGCCGTCTTGCCAAAGCAGTTTTTGGTAAAGGTAAACTCACCTCCGGCCATCGGATATTTCGGTACCATATAGGCGTAGCTGTAGGCTATGATGATCATCACCAATGCACCGAGGGCCATGGCTATAGCCGTTCCTGCAACGCCGGAGTTTACGAGAAACTTTTTGCCCGGGTTGATAAACGAGCCCCAGCCGATTACGCAGCCGAAAGCCAGCGCCCAAACGTGAATGGGATTAAGCTGCTTTTTAAGTCCTGAATTGTTTTCCATTTTTCTTTCCTTTCTCCGATCGCTTCAAGACTCCGTCTTTTGCTCAGACGTCGTACGTTTTGTCAATCGCCTTTAATTCTCTGAATGTGTCTATCTCCACTATATCTTTATCAAAACAGGGGCGGACCATGATCTTATACTGCCCTTTATATACCACGTTTGGAACGGTCTCCCAGTAGCGTTCCTTCCCGCCGGGAGCTTCGAAAGCTTCCTGAAGATGCCCGGCAAGTCTTGCGCCGTCCTGTGAATTCCAGTAATAGATTCCGACCATCTGATAGCAGCTTAGGCCACCGACCTTCTCTTCCGCTACGAAGCCATCCTTGTCAACAGTCAGGCACCAGTCGTCGGTACGTTCTTTCCATATGCCGAGAACGTCCGAAAAGTAGTGATACTTTTTGATTATCGACGGATTTGCGATCAGAAGATCCGATTCAAAGACGTAAGCATTCTGAAGCAGATAACGCGCCGCAACCGCCGATGAAATATTATTGGCTTCGTTGTAAGCGGGGTTTTCGATAAACCTTATCATGGGGTATTTGTATAAAAGCTGATCGAACTGTTCCGCAAGATAACCGCGAACAACGTATATCTCCGTAATATCTGCCTTTAGACAAGCATCGAGCAGGGTATCTATGATCCTGACTCCGTTGACCCGGACAAGAGGTTTTGGAGTATTGAGCGTAATGGGTACAAGTCTCGAACCAAAACCAGCCGCAATGAACACTGCTTTCTTGGCTCTGTAGGGTTCAAGCGCGTCAAGTCCTCTGTCTGTAATAATTCCGTTTTGGACGTATCCGGCGTCTGAAAGCTCCTTTGACACCTTATTGACAGTGCCAAGAGAATGCCCGGTAAGCTCCTCTATCTGCCGCTGACTGAGCTTTCCTTTTTTCTCAGCCAGAGTTTCCAGGATGTCAAATTGCTTTTTTGTAAGCTGCATGTATTCCTCCGTGATAAAACAACGTTTTTATGTTCATTTTTTGTTTTTTAGGCGCAAAAGCTGAACATAGTATAAATTATATGCCGGTTTGTGTCAACAGTTTTTAACCCGCCGCCGGCGGTAATGGTATTTGTTTAATCTTTTCTTGCTATAAAATATCTTTTTTATTATAATGGTTTAAGTTTGATATTATTTTAAGTCTGAAGAGGAGGACAAATATGAGCAACAAATATGCAGGAACCAAAACCGAACAGAATCTCCAGGCTGCTTTTGCAGGAGAATCTCAGGCAAGAAACAAATACACTTATTTTGCTTCCGTTGCAAAAAAGGAAGGCTATGAGCAGATCGCCGCGCTTTTCTTAAAAACCGCAGACAATGAAAAGGAGCATGCAAAGCTCTGGTTCAAGGAGCTCGAAGGCATCGGCGACACGGCCGCAAACCTTGCCGCGGCAGCCGAGGGCGAAAACTACGAGTGGACTGATATGTATGAGGATTTTGCGAAAACCGCCGAAGAGGAAGGTTTCAAGGCCCTCGCTGTCAAGTTCCGTCTGGTCGCGGCTATCGAAAAGCAGCACGAAGAGAGATATCGTGCGCTGCTTAAGAACGTTGAGACAGCTCAGGTATTTGAAAAGAGCGAAGTCAAGGTATGGGAATGCAGAAACTGCGGTCATATCGTGGTAGGCACAAAGGCTCCCGAGATCTGCCCCACCTGCGCTCATCCCAAGAGCTTCTTTGAGGTGCATGAGGAGAATTATTAATAGTAACGCATATACAAAAAACGCAAAAAACCCTCTTTCCGTTTTGTCGGAGTGATATGTACCCTCTTTACTGG
>DFFO01000028.1 GCA_002369255.1 Lachnospiraceae bacterium UBA3774 | reverse complement strand
ACGCTGACCGAGGCGGGCTATGTGGGCGAGGATGTTGAAAATATCCTGCTCAAGCTGATACAGGCGGCGGACTATGATATCAAACGCGCCGAAACCGGCATAATCTACATAGACGAGATCGACAAGATCACGAAGAAATCCGAGAATGTTTCAATTACCAGAGACGTATCCGGAGAAGGCGTTCAGCAGGCGCTTCTGAAAATAATCGAAGGCACGGATGCAAGCGTTCCTCCTCAGGGCGGCCGCAAACATCCGATGCAGGATATGTATCACATTGATACTACGAATATACTGTTTATCTGTGGCGGAGCTTTCGACGGTCTTGAAAAAATCATCGAGAACAGACTCGGCGGAAATTCCATCGGATACAACGCTCAGGTCAGGGATATCTCCGAGGCGGGAACGGGAGAGCTCTTCGCGCAGGTTCTTCCTCAGGATCTGATCAAGTTCGGACTTATTCCGGAGTTTGTCGGAAGGGTTCCGGTTACGGTCACTCTTGATATGCTTGATGAAAAAGCGCTTTGCAGAATACTGACAGAGCCCAAAAACGCGCTTGTAAAGCAGTATCAGAAGCTTCTTGAAATGGACATGATAGACCTTGAATTTTCCGATGACGCGATCAGAGAGATAGCGCATGAAGCCTTTGAAAGAAAGATCGGAGCGCGCGGTCTGAAGTCTATTATCGAAAAAGCGATGACGGATCTGATGTTTGAGCTTCCGTCAAACAAAAAGGCAGGCAAATGCACGGTTACTGCGGAAACCATCAAAGGAACGGGCCCCGCGGTGCTGACTGAAAGAAAAGACGAGGTCCCGGATATAGAGATAACGGCATAATATGAAAATACCGGTAATTGTACTAAGAAATCTTGTGGTTCTCCCGAAAATGTTCATCCATTTCGATCTTGAAAGAGAACCGTCAAAACAAGCAGCAGAATATGCGGCCAAAAACCAGGGCCGCATATTTATGGTTATTCAGGAAATGGAGGGGGAAGAGTATCCTCAGTCTGAATACGGAATATCAAAATACGGTACCATAGGGACGATAAAGCAGCTGATAAAGCTTCCCGGCGGGATTATCAGAGTTCTTGCGGAAGGCGGAGAAAGAGGCTTTATCCACTCCATGTACAAAACCGAAGACCACATGGAGGGCGAAGTAGAAAGACTCGGCGTTTATCCGTTTGACGGAGACGAAAACCGCGCCGAAGGCTATTTGCGCGCGCTCAAAGAAGCCGCTGCGGAATATGCAAAGGTCAATCCCCAGGCGGAAACTACCGTAAAACAGCTCCTTGCCGTTTCGGATCTTAAGGTTTTTGCGGAAATCGCAAGCACCAGACTTCCTCTCGGGGTTTCATATGCGAAAGAATATCTGAAGCAGGACGGCGTCAGCGGTCAGGCAGCCTCGCTTCTTTCTTTCCTTGCAAAGGAAACAGAGACCGTAAAGTACAGAAATGAAATTCAGGAACAGGTAAAAGAACGCCTCGACAAAAATCAAAAAGAATACGTCATGCGCGAACAGATGCGCGCCATCCGCAGCGAGCTCGGGGAAGACGAACAAAGCGAGGCGGAGGTTTTTCTGAAACAGACAGATGAGCTGGAAGCGTCGGACGAGATAAAAGAAAAAATAAAAAAAGAAATAGGCAGGTTTTCATCGATCCCGTCCGGAACGCAGGAAGGAACGGTAAGCCGTAATTATATAGAAACGCTTCTCGAACTGCCCTGGGAAAAGAAGTCCGAAGACAGCGACGATATCGTATCCGCAAGAGCGATCCTTGAAAGAGATCACTACGGCATGGAAAAGATAAAAGAGAGGATACTTGAGTTTCTTGCGGTAAGACATTTTACCGGAGAAGCGGGCGGCTCGATACTCTGTCTTGTGGGGCCTCCCGGCACCGGCAAGACCTCGATAGCAAAATCGGTCGCTTCGGCGCTCAACAAAAAATACGTGCGTATCTCTCTGGGCGGAGTACATGACGAGGCGGAGATACGCGGACACAGACGCACCTACGTGGGGGCTTTGCCGGGACGCATAGCAACAGCCTTAAAACAGGCGGGAGTATGCAATCCCCTGATGCTCCTTGACGAGATAGACAAGACCGGCTCCGACTACAAGGGGGATATTTCCTCGGCGCTTTTGGAGGTGCTTGACGGAGAACAAAACGTAAGGTTTTCGGATCACTACGTAGAGATTCCGATAGATCTGTCGCACGTTCTTTTCATTGCGACCGCCAATACCGTGGAAACCATTCCAAGGCCCCTGCTCGACAGGATGGAGATCATAGAAGTTACAGGATATACCGAAAATGAGAAATTCCATATCGCAAAGGATTATCTTGTTCCCAAGCAGCTTGTCAAAAACGGAATGACCGCGGAGCGCGTTTCTTTTGAAGAGGAGGCTCTTAAAAAACTCATTCACGGATATACCCGTGAATCGGGCGTCAGGAATCTTGAACGCCGCATCGGACAGATCATCCGCAAAGCCGCAATGGAAATTCTTGAAAAAGACAGGGCTTTTGTAACAATAACAGAAGAAAAGGTTTTGGAATATCTCGGGAAAGAAATAATAAGAACAAATCCCGCGAACGAAGAAAACCAGATCGGCATCGTCAGGGGGCTTGCATGGACGAGCGTCGGCGGCGATACCCTTGAAATAGAAGTCAACGTCATGCCGGGAGACGGACAATTGCAGCTTACCGGGCAGCTTGGCGACGTGATGCAGGAGTCAGCCAAGGCGGGATTTACGTATATCCGCTCGATTGCCGAAAAATACGGAGTAAAAGACGGCTTTTTCAAGGAAAACGATATTCACCTGCATATTCCGGAGGGGGCGGTTCCCAAAGACGGCCCTTCGGCGGGTATCACCATGGCAGTAGCCATGCTTTCCGCAGTTACCGGCAAAAAAGTGCTCTCGGATCTTGCCATGACGGGAGAAATAACGCTTCGCGGGCGAATACTGCCGATAGGAGGTCTCAAGGAAAAACTCCTTGCGGCAAAGATTGCCGGAATACACAAAGTGATCGTGCCCGGGAAAAACCGGCCCGACGTGGACGAGCTTTCGCCTGAGATCACAGAGGGGATCACCGTTTGCTTTGCTGACAGCATGGAAGACGTGCTTTGTCTTTGCTTTGAGGAGAAAAAATGATCATAAGATCCGCAGAACTTGAAACTGTTGTCGGACCGAGTAGCTCTCTTCCGGGCAACGCGCTCCCCGAGTATGCTTTTGCCGGGAAGAGCAACGTCGGTAAAAGCTCGCTTATCAATGCGCTGATGAACCGCAAGTCTCTTGCCAGAACATCCTCAAAACCCGGAAAGACGCAGACGATCAATTTTTACAATATCAATAATGAATTATATTTTGTTGACCTTCCCGGTTACGGCTTTGCGAAGGTTTCAAAACAGGAGCAGGAAAAATGGGGAAAAATGATAGAACGTTATCTTGTAAAATCCCGTATGCTAAGGCAGGTTTTTCTGCTCGTGGATATACGCCATGCTCCCGGAAACAACGATATCTCGATGTATGAGTGGGTCGTTTCAAAAGGCTACAAGCCCGTAATAATCGCCACAAAGTCGGACAAGATAAAGCGCAGCCAGCTTCAAAAACAGCTGAAGATCATCCGTGAAACGCTCGGCGCCGACGCCCAAACCGTCATTATTCCGTTCTCTGCGGAAACCAAAGATGGAAGAGAGGCGTTATATCGGTTTTTCGACGAATAAAAAAAGACCGAAAAACCGCATAAAATCGGGTGCAAACGTTTGACATAAGTTTAAAAAGGTTGTAAACTGTAATTTACCATTTTTTTAACTGGCGAAGTACGCCAAAAAAAGGAGGAGGTATCTCTATGAAAAACTTAAAGAGAATTATCGCCATGCTTATGGCAGCGACTCTTATGGTTGCGGCTTTCTCGGCATGTGGTGATTCGCAGGAGACGACAACGGCGGCACAGGGTGACGAAAGCAACCGCGCTAAGACTGCTGAAGGCGGCACTTTCCTTATCGGCGGCATCGGACCGCTTACCGGTCCCGCGGCTGTATATGGTATTGCCGTACAGAGAGGCGCGCAAATCGCTATCGATGAGATCAACGCTGCAGGCGGAGTAAACGGAATGACGCTTGCTCTGGATTTCCAGGACGACGAGCATGACGCCGAAAAGGCGGTCAACGCTTACAACACCATCAAGGACAACGGCGCAAAGGTTCTTCTCGGAACAGTTACGTCCACACCTTGCGAAGCGGTAGTTGAGAAGACTTACGAAGACGGAATGTTCCAGCTTACACCTTCGGGTTCTTCCGTAAACGCTATCTGCCATGAGAACGCTTTCCGTATCTGCTTCTCGGATCCCAGCCAGGGTACTGCGGCAGCTCAGTATATCAAGGAAAACCTCGGATATACAAAGGTAGCCGTTATCTACGACAATTCCGACGTTTACTCATCGGGCATCTATGAGAAGTTTGTCGCAGAGGCACAGGTTCAGGGCATTGAAATTGTTTCCGCTCAGGCTTTCTCAGGAGCTGACAACAAGGATTTCAATACTCAGCTTATCGCCATCAACAACGCTCAGCCCGAGATCGTATTCCTTCCCATCTATTATCAGGCAGCTGCTCTTATACTGCAGCAGTCCTCAAAAGCGGGATATAATTTCAAATTCTTCGGCTGCGACGGTCTTGACGGAATCATCGGACAGCTTGAGGGCGACGCCGCTCTTGCTGAAGGCGTAATGCTTCTTACTCCTTTTGTTTCCGACGATCCTGCAGAGAACGTTCAAAGCTTTGTTCAGGCATATCAGGCCGCTTACGGCGAGATCCCGAACCAGTTCGCAGCTGACGCATATGACGGCGTTTATACCATAAAGGCTGCTCTTGAGCAGGCTCAGATCACTGATGCAAGCGCTGATGTCAGAGAGATCGGAACAGCTCTTTCCGAGGCTATTTTGCAGATCACCGTTGAAGGTGTCACCGGCACGATGAAGTGGACCGAAGACGGCGAATGCGCCAAGACCCCTAAGGGCATGGTTATCAGCAACGGAGTTTATACCGCCATCACTCAGTAACAATTAAAACTACATTCCGGCTCCGGATAAAACCGGAGCCGGCAACTGAAAAAACCGGGGACAAATAATAGGAGGTTTCTTCTATTATTTTTCCCGTTTATAAAGGAAGTATTTATTTGCAGGGGGAGGAAGGATATGTTTATATCCTATTTACTTAGCGGAGTAAGCCTCGGCGCCATATATGCGCTCATAGCGCTCGGGTATACGATGGTTTACGGAATTGCAAAGATGTTGAACTTCGCTCACGGAGACGTAATCATGGTGGGCGGATACGTTGCGTTTACGCTCAGCGTAACGCTCGGAGGATCAGCCTGGGTGGCGATCATCGGCAGTATCGTATTTTGTACGCTTGTGGGCATAGTCATAGAAAAGGTTGCTTACAAGCCTCTTCGCAGCGCGTCAAAGCTTGCTGTTCTCATAACGGCGATCGGCGTGAGCTATTTCCTTCAGAACCTTGCGCTTCTGATATTCGGGTCAAATTCCCGTAATTTCCAGTCGCTCGTTTCGATTCCGGTCATTTCGATCGGACAGGCAACGGTACCCGGAGAAACCATAGTTACCATCGGAGTGTCGATCCTGATCGTTATCGGGCTCATGCTTTTTATAAACAAATCAAAATCCGGCGCGGCAATGCTTGCCGTATCGGAGGACCGCGGTGCCGCAGAGCTTATGGGCATCAACGTCAACAAGACCATCAGCCTTACCTTTGCTATAGGCTCGGGTCTTGCCGCAATAGCGGGAATACTGATGTGCTCACAGTATCCCATGATCGGACCGTACACCGGCCAGATGCCGGGTATCAAGGCATTTATAGCCGCCGTTTTCGGAGGTATCGGAAGCATACCGGGAGCGATGATAGGCGGCGTTGTTATCGGAATCATCGAAAACTTAAGCAAGGCGTATATCTCATCACAGCTTTCTGATGCGATTACCTTTGTTATTCTTATATTGACTCTTGTCATAAAGCCCACCGGACTTTTCGGCAAGAAATTAAAAGAAAAGGTTTAAAGGAGGTCGGCCGTGAAAAACAAAAAAACAGACGTTTCTGCCGGCGTTCTTAAAACAATCGGCTTTAAATCAACCGCAGGAAACAAGATCATCACTATTCTCATCCCGATCCTGTTTTTCGGCATCTGCCAGATGCTCGTATCGTACGGGGTTCTCGGAAGCCTTTTTGAAGGGCTTCTCGTTCCTCTCTGTTTTTACATCATTATGGCCGTTTCCCTGAACCTTACCGTAGGTATTCTCGGTGAGCTCAGCCTCGGGCACGCGGGCTTTATGTGCGTAGGCGCATATGTCGGAGGTATTTTCTCATTCATCACGCAGGAAACCATTACCTCGCCCTGGATCAGATTTCCTCTTGCAATCCTGATCGGAGGACTTGCAGCTGCCATTTTCGGCCTTTTGATCGGCATACCGATCCTCAGACTCAGCGGCGACTATCTTGCGATAGTTACTCTGGCTTTTGGCGAGATTGTTAAAAACATAATGCAGAATATTTACCTTGCAAAGGATATAAACGGACTTCATTTTTCCTTTGCCACGGCTATTGATCCCGCAAAGCTCGATATGGCCACAAAAGTCGATATCCTCAAAGGTCCCATGGCTCTAAAAGGCGTTCCGAGAGACGCAAATCTTATTGTCGCGCTGGTCTTGGTGGTTATTACCCTGATCGTCATCCTAAACCTTATAGACTCGCGCACGGGCAGAGCGATTATGTCTATCAGAGACAACAGGATAGCAGCAGAGTCCTCGGGAATCAATATTACAAAATACAAACTCATCGTTTTCGGACTTTCGGCGTTTTTTGCCGGAGTGGCGGGCGTTCTTGCATCCCACTACAACATGGTTACGGAAGCGAAGAAATTTGATTACAATACGTCTATACTTATTCTCGTATTTGTGGTGCTCGGAGGACTGGGAAAGATGCGCGGCACCATTATAGCCACCATTCTTTTGTACGCGCTCCCCGAACTGCTCAGAGGACTTCAGTCATACAGAATGCTCGTTTATGCCATCGTGCTGATCGTTATGATGATAGTAAACAACAATCCGTGGTTTATCGAGCAAAGAAAGAGGCTTAAAGCCTTCCTGTTCAAAAACAAAAAAGCCGAAATGGAGGAAAACTAATGTCATACGTAGAGATAAACAATATCAGTATTTCCTTCGGCGGTCTTCGTGCTGTTGACAATTTCTTTCTTCGTCAGGAAAAAGGCGAGCTGCACGGACTGATCGGCCCCAACGGAGCGGGCAAGACCACAGTATTCAATCTTCTTACCGGCGTTTACAAGCCCGACCGCGGAACGTTTTTCCTGGACGGCGAGAACATGACCGGAAAGAACACCATAAAGCTCAATCATGAAGGCATTGCCAGAACTTTCCAGAACATCAGACTGTTCGGAAACATGAGCGTAATAGATAACGTAAAAGTCGGCCTGCATAACAACAACAAGTATTCGGCCGCGGCCGGAGTTTTCCGTCTCCCGAAATATTTTCGCACGGAAAAAGAAATGAACGAAAAAGCTGCGGAACTTCTCGACCTGTTCGAGCTGCTTCCCGACAAAGACGTTCTTTCTTCAAACCTTCCCTATGGCAAACAAAGAAGGCTGGAAATCGCCAGAGCCCTTGCAAGCTCTCCGAAATACCTGCTTCTTGACGAGCCGGCGGCCGGAATGAACCCGAACGAAACTGCTGATCTTATGAAGATGATACGTTTTGTAAGAGATCATTTCGATATGACGATACTGCTTATCGAACACGATATGAAGCTTGTTTCCGGTATCTGTGAAAAGATATCCGTACTCAACTTCGGACAGCTTCTGGCTCAGGGCGAGACGTCGCAGGTGCTTCGCGACCCTGAAGTCATAAAAGCGTATCTCGGACAGTAAAGGGGGCGGATATGGCATTACTTGAGATAAAAGATATGGAAGTGTCTTACGGTTTTATACGAGCTATAAAGGGCATTTCCTTCAAAGTGGAAAAAGGCGAGATAATCGCGCTTATCGGAGCGAACGGAGCCGGAAAGACCACCACGCTTCACGCGCTTTCCGGGCTTATTCCGCTCGATGCGGGAAGCATCACGTTCAATGAACAGGATCTTACAAAGATCCCTGCGCATGAAAGAGTCGCTATGGGAATGGCACAGGTGCCTGAAGGAAGAAGAGTATTCCAGCAGCTTACCGTTCAAAAGAATCTTATGCTCGGCGCTTATTCGAGAAAGGATCAAAGCGGGATCGCAGAAAACCTTGACGAAGTTTTCACGCGTTTTCCGAGACTGAAGGAACGCAGAAACCAGATCGCCGGCACTCTTTCCGGCGGAGAGCAGCAGATGCTGGCCATGGGAAGAGCGCTTATGTCAAAACCGGATATCATGCTGCTTGACGAGCCTTCCATGGGACTGTCGCCTATTCTTGTTTCGGAAATATTTGATATAATAAAGCATATCAACGAGAGCGGAACGACGGTGCTTCTCGTAGAGCAGAATGCAAAAAAAGCTCTGTCGATAGCAAACCGCGCATACGTTCTCGAAACCGGAAATATCATTCTGTCCGGAAAGGCAGAGGACCTTATGAACGACGATTCCGTTCGTAAGGCTTATCTTGGTGAATCTTAAAGGAGGAATAGCTTATGTCAAACCTGGTCATCACTATTTCCAGAGGCTACGGAAGCAACGGAAAGCTGATAGGAAAAACACTTGCAAAAGAGCTGGGCATAGGTTTCTATGACAGAAATCTTCTCAGAGAAGCAAGCGACGCAAGCGGCGTTTCCGAGGAATACTTCGGCTTGAACGACGAAAAAGTAAAATTCTCGCTATTCAAAAAGAAACCGGAGATAAGTGAAAAGCCGCGCACGCCCGAAGACGACAAATATGTTTCGGACGACAATATATTCAACCTTCAGGCAGCGCATATCCGTACTATCGCCGGGCGCGAATCCTGCGTCATAGTAGGCCGCTGTGCAGATACCGTTTTGAAAAACCATGACAATATTATAAAAATCTACGTATATGCTTCACCGAAGTACTGCATCAAAACCATTATGGACATGTACGGCGTATCGCCGACGGAGGCCGAAAGGCTGATCAAAGAGACCGACAGGGAACGCAGCGCTTACTATGAGCATTATACCGGAAAAAAATGGAACGATTTTTCAAACTACGATCTTTGCCTGAGCGCTTCGGCCCTCGGCGTAGAGAAGTGCGTGAAGCTCATAAAGGATTATATCGAGCTTAAGAATGATTGAGGTATTTAATGGAAAAAGAACATTTTTTTGAAGCCCTGGAAAAACTCAGCGAACTTGCCAAGTCAAAGGGGAATATCATTGACGACGAAGAGATCAACGATTTTTTCAAGGATGATGAACTGAGCGAAGAACAGATAGATACGATCTATTCACAGCTTCGTGACGCGGACATAGAAGTCACTCACGAGCTGAATGCGGATCCTACCGACGAAGACGTTTACAATGACACGGATGATATCGATGACGATCTTTCTGATGACGGTTCGGAGGTCAAGGAAGAGGAGATAGATTTATCTTCGATAGATCTTCTTGAAGGCGTCGGAACGGAAGATCCGGTAAGAATGTATCTGAAAGAGATCGGAGTATATCCTCTGCTTTCCCCCGAAGAAGAACTCGAGCTTGCAAAACGCAAGGCCGACGGCGACGAGGAAGCAAAGGAAAGGCTTGTAAAGGCAAATCTCCGTCTGGTCGTAAGCATCGCCAAGAGATATACCGGAAGAGGCATGAATTTCCTGGATCTTATTCAGGAAGGAAACCTCGGTCTGATGAAGGGCGTTGAAAAGTTTGATTATACCAAGGGTTATAAACTCAGCACCTATGCGACCTGGTGGATCAGACAGTCGGTTACGAGAGCGCTTGCAGATCAGGCCAGAACAATCCGTGTTCCGGTTCATATGGTCGAGACTATCAACAAAATGTCAAAGACGCAGCGCCGGCTGACTTTGGAGCTGGGTTATGAGCCTTCTGTGGCCGAGCTTGCAAAAGCCATGGATATATCCGAGGAAAAGGTCATGGAGATCATGCAGATCGCCAGAGAACCCGCGTCTCTTGAAACGCCTATCGGAGAAGAGGATGATTCCAATCTCGGTGATTTCGTGCCTGACAACAACACCGAAACGCCCGAGGGCAATATCGAAAAAGTCATGCTCAGAGAGCAGATAAACACCCTTCTCGGAGATCTTAAAGAACGTGAAAGACAGGTGCTGATCCTCAGATACGGCCTCGAAGACGGGCATCCGCGTACACTTGAAGAGGTTGGAAGAGAATTTAACGTAACCAGAGAGCGTATCAGACAGATAGAAGCAAAAGCAATCCGCAAGCTTCACAATCCGGTCAGAAGAAGAAAAATAGAAGATTTTCTGGAATAAAAAACGCCGATGACGCCGCATATTTTGCGGCGGGCAAAAAAACAGATTCCCCGTGGATCATAAAATGACCGGCGGGGAATTATTTTGCGAATATGAGCCTTTTTGACAAAATAAAATCTCATATCAATACCGAAACGACGACACTTATGACGGTGGGAAAACCTTGGAAGGTCATCGTTTCTTTTGCGCTGCCGATTTTCATGAGTCAGCTTTTCCAGCAGCTTTACAGTACGGCCGACTCCTGGATCGTAGGTAATTATCTCGGTAAAGAAGCGCTTGCGGCTGTAAACTCTTCCGGAAGTCTTGTGTTTTTCCTGATCAGTTTTTTTGTCGGAACCTCAATGGGTGCAGGCGTGGTAATTTCAAAGTATTTCGGAGCGGGAGATGAGGAGAGAGTTTCCGCGGCCGTTCATACCAACACAGTTTTTTCCGGAATCTGCGGCTTTGTGCTGATGCTCTTCGGAATTCTTTTTACGCACAGGATACTCAGGTGGACGGGAGTTCCGGAGGAAGTACTTCCGGTGGCGGCAAAGTATCTTAAGTGTTATTTTCTCGGTGCGGTCCCCCTCGTTTTGTACAATTCCTTCAAGGGTGTGATGAATGCGGTGGGAGACAGCCGCAGGCCTCTTGTTTATCTTATAGTATCATCTGTGATAAACGTTATTCTCGATCTGATATTTGTCGGCGCGCTGGGGCTTGGAGTTGAGTGGGCGGCGATCGCCACGGTAATTTCAGAGCTGATAAGCGCGATACTGTGCTTTAGACAGATCACCAAAAAAGGCACTATATACAGGCTTGAGTTAAAAAAGCTGAAAGTAGATGTCCCTGTGCTTAAAGAAATAGTAAAAATAGGGATTCCGACAGGCATTCAAAATTCTGTGATAGGTTTTGCAAACGTACTCGTACAGGCAAATATAAACAGCTTTGGAACGATGGCCATGGCGGCCTGCGGGGCTTTTGCCAGGATCGAGGGCTTTGTTTTTCTCCCCATTACCAGTTTTTCGATGGCGATGACAAGCTTTATCGGTCAGAACCTCGGCGCAGGCGAGCGTGAGAGAGCAAAGCAGGGAGCCGGTTTTGGAATAATCGCCGCTATCTCGATCGCCGAGCTTATAGGCATCTTTATGTTTTTCTTCGGCGGCACTTTTATCGCCTCATTCGTTTCGGATGAAGACGCCGCGGCTGTTGCGGAAATAGTCAGGATAGGCCGGTGGCAGTTTCGGACGGAAGCGCTGTTTTTCTTCCTCCTCGCCTATTCGCACATCATTGCGGGCATCTGCCGCGGTGCGGGAAGAGCAGTCGTTCCGATGCTTGTGATGCTGCTCGTATGGTGCCTTTTGAGAATAGTATATATCACTGTGGCGATGAAGATATCGCACAATATCATACTCCTTTTTGCGGCATATCCGCTGACGTGGCTCGTCAGCTCCGTCATATATTTTATTTATTATAAAAAATCAGACTGGCTGCGGGGCTTCTAAGCTCCGGGACGAAAAAAACGGCGCTGATAAAAGCGCCGTTTTTGCGTTTTAAAAAGTATCAGTAAGCAAGAGCCTTGCCGCTTCGGCGAGGGTCTGCGCCGCCTCTGATGCTTCCGTCGCTCTTTAATTCAATAGCCTGAACTCCGCCGAAATAATTGTCATACGCGCTTTTGTCGCTCAGCGTATAACCCATTTCTTCGAGCTTTTTGAGGGTCTCTTCGGAAAGCGGATAAAGCGAGTTTTCGGAGGTTCTTTCGTAGTGAAGCTCTTTTTCATCCTCGGCCCAGACTCTGGTAGTATTGATGGCATCCTGAACGTCCATATCATAATCGATCATTCTCTCGATGACCTGAGCTACCACGGAAAAGATCCTTGTTCCTCCGGGCGTGCCTATCGTAAGGAAAGGCTTGCCTTCGGGGGTAAGAACCACAGTGGGAGTAATGCACGAAAGAGGGCGGGCGCCCGGCTTTGCGCAGTTTACGGATTCGGGGTCAAGACTGAAATCATACATTTCGTCGTTCAATATAAAACCGTAGCCTCCGACTGCGACCTTGCTGCCGAAAAAGTCGCCTATCGTCTGTGTTACCGTAACCATGTTTCCGTCGTTGTCCATAACCGAATATGACGTAGTGGAGCCGTGTTCGAATGAGGAGGGATCGGCGTGCGTATAAGTGCCGTTCCCGCTGTCGATGCCGGAAAACCTCTCTGCTGCATATTCTTTTGAGGTAAGTCCGTCAAGAATATCCGAGCTTACGCCCTCGAACATATACGCTGCTCTGTCGGCAAAGGCGATCTTTGTGGCCTCTGCTATGGCATGCACATACTGCGGGCTGTTGATCTCCATCGAGGAAAAATCATAATTTTCAAGAATATTGAGGATTTCGATAAGGTGCGTTCCTCCGGAGGATGAGGGCGGAAGCGCATATACCTTGTATCCTCTGTAATCAGAAGATAAGGGGGTGCGTTCGATCACCGAATATCCCGCAAGATCGTCTTTTGTCATATTTCCGCCGTATTTTGAAACGGAAGAAATGATCGCGTCGGCTATTTCGCCTTTGTAAAAAACGTCGGGCCCCTGATCGGCTATGAGCTCATAAGTCTTTGCAAGATCGGGATTTTTGATTATTTCATCGGTCTCATATGCCCAGCCGTCATTCAGATAATATTCGGAAACCTCTTCCATAGCCATTATCTGGGTGAGCTCCTCATTTGTGGATTCGGCCATCATGGGCGTTGTGCGGTAACCTTCCGTGGCATATCTGATACCGTCGGCCATAAGCTGCGCTCTGGTGAATTTCCCCGAACCGTATTTTGTCAGAGCTTCTTCAAGCCCCGCAAGCTCTCCGGGAACGGCCACTGCGAGGCCGCCGAGACGGTTGAGCCGTGAATAAGCCCCGGTAAGAGCGGTTCCGTCGGAAGTTGTATAGAACAAAACGTTGCCGTCAGCGTCAAGCCACTGACGCGCGTCTGCCGCCATAGGGGCAGTTTCGCGAAAGTCGAGCATAATAACTTCGTTTGAAGAAGCGTTGTAAATGGTCATATAGCCGCCCCCGCCGATACCGGAGGTATAAGGCTCCACAACCCCGAGGGTATAAGCTATCGCAACGGCCGCGTCTACGGCATTGCCGCCGTTTTTGAGAACGTCGATACCTGTTTTTGAGGCATACCAGCTTGTGGAGGAAACAGCGGCCTCTCTTCCGGTAGCGTCCCTGTCTGTGAGAATGATCTTTCCGTCGGAATCATAGGGGACCCAGACCTCGTCTTCGGAAGAAAGCTCCGAGTCGGATGAAACCATGGATCCGGACGACTCTTTATCTTCATTATTTCCGCATCCAAAGAGGGAAAATACCATAA
>DFFO01000093.1 GCA_002369255.1 Lachnospiraceae bacterium UBA3774 | reverse complement strand
AGCATAGGAGCGATCCTGACGTTTTTTGAAACGTATAAAAAGCCCGCGCCTTTTGGTCCGTGAAGCTTATGCGCGCTTACCGAAAGCATGTCTATGCCGCATGCCGCAGGGCGGATGGGATACTGTCCGAATCCCTGCACCGCGTCAACGTGAAACAGAGTATTTCCGGCCTGTTTTTTCAGCATAGCGCCTATCTCTTCGACCGGCTGTCTGCTTCCGGTCTCGTTGTTTACCATCATTACGGAAACGAGAACCGTGTCGTCTCGAAGAGCATTTTTTACGTCGTTTACAGAAACGCAGCCCTCATGATCTACCGGAAGATACGTCACCTCGCAGCCCTGCCCTTCAAGCTCCTTAAACGGCATGATGACAGCGGGATGCTCGATCTGCGTCGTAATAAAGTGTCTGCCGTATCTCGCTTTTGCTTTCGCAGCGCCGAATATCGCAAGATTGTCGGATTCGGTACCTCCGGAAGTGAATATGATCTCGCTTTCATGGCAGTGCAAAATATCTGCTATGATTTTGGCGGCGTTTTTTATTTCAAGCTCTGCCTCAAATCCCGCTCTGTGTTTTGAAGAGGGGTTCGCGTAGACCTGCGAAAAGCATCTGCTCATTTCGGAGACGGCCTTTTCACAGACCCTGGTCGTAGCTGAATTGTCCAGATATATTTCCATTTCTTAAAACCTTATTCTTCGTTTTTTTCCTGAAACAGCATTATCGCGCACAACGCTGAAACCGCTGCCGTTTCGGTGCGAAGTATCCTCCTTCCGAGCGAAACGATCTTTGCGCCGCATGATTTAGCCTTTTCGACTTCTTCTCTTTCAAAGCCGCCCTCGGGTCCTATAAATACCGACACGGTATCGCCTGTTTTTATGCCGCTAAGGAAATCAAAAAAGCTTTTTACGCCTTCCGCTTCCTCGTAAGGCAAAACAAGCTGAGTGTCTTTTGCCATTTCAAGCGCCGTATCAAGATCCACCGGAAAGGCAACCTGTGGGATCACCGCTCTGCCGGACTGCTTTGCCGCGGCCTGTGAGAGCGCCTGCCATCGCGCTGTTTTTGCCTGTTTTTTCTTTTCGTCAAGCCGGATCACGCTGCGTTTCATCTCGACGGGAACTATTTTAAACGCCCCGAGCTCGACTGCCTTTTGAATGATAAATTCGAGCTTGTCCGATTTCGGAAGACCCTGGTAAAGAACCACCTTTGTCTTAAGTTCACTGCTTTTTTCAGGGGCCTCTTTTACAAAAACCGCCTCACGTTCTTCAAAACGGCTTAGAGAGCAGCGGAAAACGCCGCCTTTTTCATCGCTGATAACGGCAGCCTCGCCGGGCTTCATCCTGACGGCGTTTTTGATATGGTTAAAATCCGCTCCCGATATGCGGATCTCATCTTCGCTTCCTATTGTTTTTACAAAAAAATGATACATGGCTTTTTAGTATTTCGACAGATCCGGCAATGTGATCGGCGCTACGTCCTGACCGTAAACGATCAGTGTATATTCTATGCTTTGCCCGACCGGAAGTCCGCTTCCGCCCTCGCTTGAAATGGATATTCCTTCAGAAGTGATCACGCCGAGAGAATTTACGAGCAGTTCATCCGTTCCGGAAACTTCAAAATCCCCGAGAGTCAGAGTAAAGCCCAGCGAAACTATCACCGTCCCGTCTGCATTTTCCCTGCACTCAATACTGCTTACCGTATCAGCCGTCATGGCTTTTCGCAGCTCGTAAAGAACGTCGACCTGCGAAATTGCCTCTTCAAAAGTACACTGCGTTTTTTCGCTTCCGGCTCTTCCGGAAGAATACATTACCTTATCGGTATAATATATTTCGATCGGGACTACTTCCTCTCCCGACTTGACGTTTCCTTTTGCATGGATCACGGGCATATCGCCGTTTTCTCCGGTAACTATAACATGCATGTTTACGGACTCTGTAACGGCCCCGTTTCCGGTACCTGCCTTTGTATAAATGATCGATCTGAATTCACGGCTTTCAAGCGCCTGCGTTTTGTTTCTGGCATTTGTATAATAGACGAGAGGATTATCTATTGCTCTTGCGCCTATATTGATCCCTGCTCCGGTTACGGGGCTTTCGCTCTCGGTTTCTTTTCCGTCTTCCGAAACAGCCTGTGTATCTACAGGAGCGGGATTGACCGCCGCTTCATCCTCCGTGAGGCTGCACGAAGAAAGGAAAAGACCGATCAGCATAAGTCCCAGAAACTGTTTTGTCTTTTTTGCAAAGGCTTTTTTCTTTCTGTCACGTCTCGGATCATATATGCTTCTGGCTCCTATCCTCAGGGCGTTTGAAACCACAAGAAAGCTTGAAATGCTCATCGCCGCCGCGCCGAACATCGGCGTCAGCATCCAGCCGTTGATCGGGATAAATACGCCCGCGGCAAGCGGAATACCGATTATGTTGTAGAAAAATGCCCAAAAGAGGTTTTCGTAAATATTTCTCAGCGTCGTGCGGCTCAGTCTTACGGCTCCGGCCGCGTCAAGCAAGGATCCTTTCATCAAAACCACGTCCGCAGCGTCTATCGCTACGTCGGTGCCGGCTCCTATGGCAATACCTATATCCGCCCCGGTAAGTGCGGGAGCGTCATTGATCCCATCTCCTACCATGGCGGTCTTTCCTCTTTGCAACAGGCGCGATATGACCTGCGCTTTTTCATCCGGCTTGACCCCGGCGATCACGTTTTTGATTCCGGCGCTTTTTGCCACGGCATTAGCCGTCCTTTGATTGTCACCCGTCAGCATAAAGACTTCAAGTCCCATGCTTTCAAAGTGTTTTACCGCCTCTGCCGCGTCGGATTTTATCACGTCGGCAACTGCAATAAGGCCGAGATACTTTCCGCCGAGGACAAAGTATAGCGGCGTCTTTCCTTCGGACGCAAGCTTTTCTCCCAGACTTAGCGCCCTGGTAAGGGCGTCTTTATCGTCCGTATTTTCGCCTGCCAGCTCCGCGTTTCCCGCGCAGGCTTTGATTCCGTTTATCTCGCCTTTTATTCCGCTTCCGGAAAGCGCCTTAAAGCCGGATACCTTGCCTATCTCTATTCCTTCGCTTTCGGCAGCTTTTACGATGGCTTTTGCCAGAGGATGTTCGCTGAGAGCTTCAAGCGAAGCTGCCATATGCAGCAATTCTTCCCGCGAAGTCCCTTCTGCGGGGAAAACATCTGTTACGGACGGCTGACCCTCGGTCACCGTTCCGGTTTTATCCAGAGCTATTATTTCAAGCCTGCCGCATTCTTCCATTGCAGCTGATGTCTTGAACAGGATTCCGTTTTTTGCGGCTACTCCGTTACCCACCATGATCGCTACGGGAGTGGCAAGTCCGAGAGCGCACGGGCAGCTTACGACAAGCACCGAGATCGCTCTTGAAAGCGCAAAACCAAGCCCCGTATCTTTTCCCGCTATCATCCATACCGCAAAGGTAATGAGGGCTATCACAATAACTACAGGGACAAAAACTCCCGAGACCTTGTCGGCTATTTTTGCGATAGGCGCTTTTGAAGCCGCCGAGTCGCTGACGAGTTTTATGATCTGTGAAAGCGCAGTATCAGAGCCTACTTTTAGCGCACGGCATTTCAGGAAGCCCGAAACGTTGATCGTTCCGGCGCTTACTTCATCTCCCGCGGCCTTATCGACAGGAAGACTTTCGCCCGTAAGCATCGCCTCGTTCAGCGCGCTTTCGCCCTCAATGATCTCGCCGTCCGCCGGGATCGAATCTCCGGGTCTTACGACAAAGATATCACCCTGCTTTATCTCGCCGGCAGGTACTGTTATTTCTTTTCCGTCCCTAATCAAGACAGCGGTCTGCGGCGCAAGCTGTATAAGGCTTTTTAATGCCGTAGTGGTCTTTCCTTTTGATTTTGCTTCAAGCAGTTTTCCGACTGTTATAAGCACGAGTATCATGGCCGCGGAATCAAAGAACATATTGTCCATATGATCATGCGCCATAGCGGACGTATCACCGCTTTGCAAAAGGAGCAGAATCAGATAGTACATGCTGTATGCAAACGACGCAAATGAGCCCATTGCCACGAGAGTATCCATATTCGGAGCTCTGTGAACGAGCCCTTTGACTCCGCCGATAAAGAATTTCCGGTTCACGATCATGATCGCGAGCGTCAAAACAGCCACCGTAACCCACAATACCTTGTGATTGCCAAAGATAACCAGGTCCGGCCAGCTAAACATAGCAACGCCCATCGAAAGATACATCTCCGGAACAAGAAGAATGACGGATATGAGCAGCCGGCGGGAAATTTTTTTCGGTTCCCCGTCGGTAAGGGCTTCAAGCTCGTCCTGCGCAGTATCTTTCATCAGTCTTGCGCCGTATCCGGCCGCTTTGACCGCGCTTATCACGTCTCTTGCCGGAACGTCCCCTTCGACAAGCATTGAATTTGTAAGCAAATTTACGTCGCAGGAAGTAACGCCGTCAACTGCGCTGACGGCTTTCTGAACTCTCGCGCTGCAAGCGGCGCAACTCATTCCCGTTACTTCGTATTTCATCTTTTCCTCCAATCAGGTATCGTTTAAGGCTTTACAACGATATTTACGATCCTTCCCGGAACATATATTTCTTTTACGATCGTACCGGCGAGCTTGTCTCCAAGCATTTGCTTTGCCGCAGCGATCGCGTCGTCTTTTTGCACGTCTCTTTGGAGCGTGACCGTGCCTTTGAGCTTTCCGTTTATCTGTACCGCTATCTCGACCGTCGCGTCCACGGTCTTGCTTTCGTCATATACAGGCCACTTTGCTTTTGAGATAAAGCCCTCGCCGCCGAGCATTTCATATATTTCCTCGCATATATGAGGCGCAAAAGGAGAAACGAGCTTTATAAAGGTGATGAGCTGGCTCCTGCCGAGCGAGCCTTTTGCATATATATCGTTTATAAGACCCATAAGAGCCGCGATAGCGGTATTGAACTTCATCG
>DFFO01000023.1 GCA_002369255.1 Lachnospiraceae bacterium UBA3774 | reverse complement strand
ACCTCATCTACAAGACCAAGAAGGCCAAGTACGCCGCCGTGATCGACCGCATCGTGGAGCTGTCCAAGGCCGGACGCCCGGTGCTCGTCGGTACCACGGACGTGGAGACCTCCGAGCTCCTGAGCCGCATGCTCCGGATGCGCGGCATCCGCCACAACGTGCTGAACGCCAAGTTCCATGAGATGGAGGCGGAGATAGTTGCCGACGCCGGACTTCACGGAGCGGTGACAATCGCGACGAATATGGCAGGCCGCGGTACCGATATCAAGCTCGATGAGGAATCAAAGGCCGCCGGAGGATTAAAGATCATCGGCACAGAGAGGCACGAGGCCAGGCGTATCGACAACCAGCTTCGCGGCCGTTCGGGACGTCAGGGAGACCCCGGCGAATCAAAATTTTATATCTCGCTTGAAGACGATCTCATGAGACTTTTCGGCGGAGATCGGATGCTTTCAACGTTCAACGCCCTAAGAGTGCCCGACAATGAAGAGATCCAGCACAAGATGCTCTCAAATGCCATCGAAAGAGCTCAGAAGAAGATCGAAGGAAACAACTTCGGTATCAGAAAGAATCTGCTTGAGTATGACCGTGTAAATAATGAGCAAAGGGAGCTCATCTATTCCGAGCGCCGCAGAGTGCTTGACGGCGAAAATATGAAGGGCGTTATAGAAAAGATGATCGAAGACGACTGCAGCTATGCGGTCGGAGCGTTCATTCACGGAAACGACCCTTCCGCGTGGAATCTTGCCGAATTTAATGCCGCGCTTTGCGATATCATCCCGATAAGACCTGTCACCTACGAGGATCTTGGAGATAATGCCGATATAGGATCGCTGCTTTCATATATCAAAGAAAAAGCGCTGGATTTGTACAAGCAGCGCGAAGAAAAAATGTTCAAAACTGATGAAGAACGCAAAAACGGCGAGGAATCCAAAGATCTTCGCGAAATAGAAAGAGTCGTTCTTCTTCGCACCATAGATAAGTACTGGATGAACCATATAGATGATATGGATCAGCTCCGTCAGGGAATAGGTCTGTATTCACTGGCCCAAAGAGACCCCGTAGTGGAATACAGGAATCAGGGCTTTGATCTGTTCTCCGAAATGGAGGCAGGCATTCAGGAAGAAACCGTAAAGATACTTATGCATCTTCGCAAGGAACAAAAAGTAGAGCGTGAGCAGGTGGCAAAGATCACCGGAACAAACAAGGACGATACAGTAGCTGCTGCGCCCAAAAGACGCGAAACCGCGAAGGTTTATCCAAACTCTCTGTGTCCCTGCGGAAGCGGCAAAAAATACAAATACTGTCACGGACGGAATCAGTAAAAATGGTAGAATTGGATCAATACAAATCAATACTGGCTGAAAAACAGGCGCCCTTAAAAGAAGTGATAGAATCGCTTGATCTTGAGGCGAAACAAAACCGGATAGCCGAGCTTGAAAAGACGATGGAAGAGCCGACTTTCTGGGACGACGCCGAAAGATCGGGAAAAGCCATGCAGGAACTCAAAAACCTAAAAGCGACCGTGGATACCTGCAACAGCCTTTCACAAAAGTATGAAGATATAGAAACTCTCATTGAAATGGCTTATGAGGAAGAAGACCAGGCTCTTGCCGACGAGATCGGACAGGAGCTGAGCGAATTCAATGACGAGCTTGAGAATATCAGGATCAGCACCCTTCTTTCGGGCGAATATGACAAGGACAATGCGATCCTTTCGCTTCATGCCGGAGCCGGCGGGACGGAGGCATGCGACTGGGCCGGAATGCTTTATCGTATGTTTACGCGCTGGGCTGAGAAAAAAGGCTTTAGCGTCGAGGTGCTGGATTATCTTGACGGCGATGAAGCAGGCATCAAATCCGTTACCGTTCAGATCAACGGAATGAACGCTTACGGGCTGCTCAAATCCGAAAAAGGCGTTCACAGACTCGTTCGCATCTCGCCTTTTAACGCAGCCGGAAAAAGACAGACGTCTTTCGTTTCCTGTGACGTAATGCCGGATATTGAGGAAGATATCGATATTGAGATAAAAGACGAAGATATACGAATAGATACTTACCGAAGCAGCGGAGCAGGCGGCCAGCATATCAACAAGACTTCATCCGCGATCCGTATAACGCATTTCCCCACCGGAATCGTGGTACAGTGTCAAAACGAACGCTCACAGTTCCAAAACAAAGACAAGGCGATGCAGATGCTCAAAGCAAAGCTTTATCTCCTGAAACAGCAGGAGCAGATGGAAAAAGCCTCCGGCATCAGGGGAGAAGTAACTGATATAGCCTGGGGAAACCAGATACGCAGCTATGTGCTTCAGCCTTATACTATGGTAAAAGATACCCGCACAGACGTTGAAACTGCAAACGTTGACGCCGTGCTTGACGGAGATATAGACAGATTCATCAATGGCTATCTGAAGTGGATAAGCCTGAAAAAATAAGGAGATTTTGAATGAAATACATTGCTATTATGGGACTCGGAACCATAGGCAGAGGTGTATATGAGCTTATCTGCGAAAACAGGGATATACTAAAAGAACGCCTCGGAGAAGAGGTCAGGGTCAAGAGGATCCTTGATCTGCGTGATTTTCCGGGTGATCCGGTACAGGATCTTATTACGCACGATGTAAGCGACGTGATAGACGATCCCTCGATCAGCATAGTCGTAGAAACCATGGGAGGCGTTGAACCGGCTTTTTCTTTTGAGATGCGTGCGCTAAACGCAGGTAAACACGTTTGCACGTCAAACAAGGAGCTCGTAGAGAAAAAAGGCGCGGAGCTGCTCCTGGCCGCCCGTAAAAACAACGTAAACTTCTTTTTTGAAGCAAGCGTGGGAGGCGGAATTCCGATCATCAGAAATCTTGCCGAATGCCTGACTGCCGATAAAATATTGAGTATCAGCGGTATTTTAAACGGAACTACAAATTATATCCTTTCTTCTATGGCCGATGGAGGCGTCACGTATGAAGCTGCGCTTTTGGAGGCTCAAAAGCTTGGGTTTGCGGAAAGAAATCCCGAGGCCGACGTAGAAGGATATGACGCCGGAAGAAAGATTGCCATTTTGGCATCCATGGTGACCGGAAAAAACGTAAGCTTTGAAGATATCACCGTGGAAGGAATATCCGATATTACAGAAGAGGATATCAGATATGCGTCGGAGCTCGGCTGCGCAATAAAACTTATCGCGGAAGCTGTATTTGAAGAGGACGGCGTATTTGCGCTTGTTGCTCCGAGAATGGTCGGACGCGGTGACGCGCTCTATTCCGTAAACAACGTTTTTAATGCGGTTACTGTATGCGGAAATATGGTGGGCGACGTGATGCTTTACGGACAGGGAGCCGGCGCCCGCGCCACGTCAAGCGCTGTGTGCGCCGATGTCTTTGAAGCTATAAAACGCGGCGGGGAAACAGTTTATGCCGGATGGTCAGATGAAAAAGCAACCGTTAAAGACATATCCGGGATCAAGTACAGATATTTCGTAAGAGTCCTGGGCAGCGATCAAAGCGCTTATGAAAATGCTCTTAAAGCATTTTCCGGTGGAGGCATCGCCGGCACAAGGAGCATGGAATTCGGTCTTATCACAGAGGAAATGACAGAAGCGGAATTTCTTAAGAGATCATCGGAGCTTAACGGTTTTATTAAAGGAATAAGAATAAAAGGGAGTATATAAAAGTGTTAATCGTAAAAAAATTCGGCGGCAGTTCAGTCGCGGACAATGAAAAGATTCTTAACGTGGCAAGACGTTGTATTGAAGATTACAATGCCGGACACAAGGTTGTGGTTGTGCTTTCCGCTATGGGAAAGACCACGGACGGTCTCATAGCTCAGGCAAAAAGTATCAATCCAAATCCCTCGCCCAGAGAACTTGATATGCTGATGGTGACGGGAGAACAGATTTCGGTGGCTATGATGGCGATGGCTATTTCTTCTCTCGGAGTACCTGCCATATCACTGAACGCCATGCAGGTCAAGATGCATACCACCTCGACCTACGGTAAAGCAATGTTCAAAAAAATAGAAAAAGAAAGAATAAACAACGAACTTGATTCCGGAAAAATAGTTATCATAACGGGATTTCAGGGAATCAACAAGTTTGACGACTTTACGACGCTCGGCCGCGGAGGATCAGATACCACTGCCGTAGCTCTGGCGGCGGCGCTTCATGCTGATGCCTGCGAGATTTATACTGACGTTGACGGTGTGTATACCGCCGATCCAAGAGTTGTGCCGGATGCAAAAAAGCTGGACGAGATAACCTATGACGAGATGCTTGAACTTGCTTCCCTCGGCGCCAAGGTGCTTCACAACAGGTCAGTGGAGCTTGCCAAGCACTACGGAGTGCCGATCATTGTCCGCTCAAGTCTGAACAGAGAAGAAGGAACGATAGTCAAGGAGGAAACCAAAATGATGGAAGGTGTTGTTGTCAGCGGAGTTGCCGCCGACAAAAATGTTGCGCAGATCTCGCTGCTTGAAGTAAAAGATGAGCCCGGAATGGCTTTCAAAATATTCGACGCGCTCGCAAACAAAAAGATCGACGTGGATATTATCCTTCAGTCGATCGGCAGAGACGACACAAAAGACATTCTTTTTACCGTTTCAAGGAGCAACCTTTCGGAAGCGCTTGAAATACTGAACAAATTAAAAGACTCTCTCGGAATAAAGAAAATCGTCACCGATGACAAAATAGCCAAGGTTTCTTTGGTCGGTGCGGGACTGCGTACACATGCGGGAGCCGCTGCCCAGATGTTCGGCGTTCTCTACAATGCCGGCATCAATATGAAGATGATCCATACTTCCGAGATACGCATTTCCGTTATTATTGATGAAGCATACGCGGACAGAGCGACCAGAGCTGTTCACGATTCATTTATCTGCTGATGACGGATCGCTGTGTTTTCAGACTGTTTACAGGTCTTTACTGCCCGGGATGCGGCGGCAGAAGAGCGCTTCGTGCGCTCTTTCATTTCGGGGACGTATGGAGGAGCTTCCTGATCCATCCGTTCGTACTTTATGCCGTTGTCATTTTTTCGGCCTTCGCGCTTAGTTTTGCGATCCACGTCGTCTCAGGCAGAAAAGTTGCGATGCTGAAATTCAGGATGATATATGTCTGGATTGGCATCGCCTTGATCTTGGTAAACTGGATCGTGAAAAATATCTTTCTCATAAACGGAGTGGATATTCTGAAAATACTAACGCCGCTTGAATATATTTTATAGAAAGAAAATGCGCTTGCCGTGTCAGGCCGCATCTCGCAAATAATGTTTTTTACGCAAAAAAGAAAAGATGTCTTTATATGTTTATTGGCGCTTATCACAGTGATCATGACGCCTGCGGGCGCTATGGCAAAAGAAGCCCCCGTAACCCGCCGCCAGGCCATCGACTGGGCCCGAAAGCAGTCTGAAAATCCGAAGGATTACGACGGCGGATACGGAGTACAGTGCGTGGATCTTGCAGTTGCTTATTACAGATTGCTCGGAGAAAAAAGCCCGGGAGGCAACGGAAAAGACTATGCCGAAAATGCGCTCCCGCAGGGGTGGAAGAGGATTGCGTTCAATAATAAGAATATCCCTTTGCCGGGTGATATCGCAGTATGGACAAAGACAAACAGCAATTATGGACACGTCGCGATAGTGCTTTATGCTGACGCAAAAAGCCTGACGGTGTCCGAGTTTCTCGGCTCAAACCATCAGGCAAGAATTCATACGTATTCATATTCCTTCGGCACTTTTTTCGGAGTGATCCGGCCTGTCTTTAGCCCGGATCCGCTGCTGTCCGTCTTTGAAAGATCAAATTTCCCCAAACTGATCATAAATTATCTCAAAGACAAAGCCGCCGGTCAGACCGTTGAAAACCGGATCTCAGGTCAGATCCGAAACAACGACTTTCACTGCATATCAAAATAACAGCTGCCGCGCAAAATGTGCGCGACATAAGACAGTAATGTTTAAAAATTTAAGAATGGGAAGGCGTGGCTTTGGTCACGCCTTTTCTTGTGCTAAGAGTTCATTCAGAGGGATAAATCCCAATTCCTCCCATTTATATACGACACGAAAATAGGTGAAATCTCAGAAAGTTTCTTATAAAAGACGGGTATCTTCGAATAGCACCCGAAGTCTTTATGCGCATTACTACCAACAGAAAAACTGCCCAAAAGCATTTTGACCGACTGTCCTGATGAACAAGAAAACACCGTTGGTACGAACTGTCACATCATGCTATAATGAATCCATGAACATGATGCTGTGGTATCAAACTGATCAATATTTTGAAGAAGGTTGTATTTAAAATACAAGATATGCTACAAATACGACCCTCCAAATTTGGAGGGTCGTTCAACAAATAGTGGCATTTTTTAA
>DFFO01000067.1 GCA_002369255.1 Lachnospiraceae bacterium UBA3774 | reverse complement strand
TTTATATAATTTATCGAGGCAAAAAAGCTCAATCCGTCATAGTCCAGATAGGACGGCGTATTATTCCAATTATCGTAGATCATAAGAAATCTTGCCGCACCGTTTTTCGTTTTGTATATGCAATAACCCATTACTACGACCGTATGGCTTTTGTAATAGCGGTTTTTGTCACGGTAAAATGATAAAGCAGCCGGTATCCCGCTATCAATCAGGCCGCGCAGTGTTTCAAAGTCAAAGAGCACTCCCTTAAGATATCTTGCCGAAGATCTCTTATCTGTTTTGGCCGATCGCAGCGCTCTGTTTAAGATAAACCGCGCCGCGAGTGGATTTGTGCCTCTGCCCTCAGGCCTGAAAAACAGTCTGCCCGCTTTTTTCACCACAGTATCATAAGCCTTTTGATTATCCGCTCCCGTGACAAAACCCAAAAGCGCAGCCAGGGAACAGATAGTGCAGTTATTCCTGTGCCCGTATTCTCTCTGGATAAACAGCGGCACGCCTTCTATGAGGTTTTCGCGTACCGGCAAAGCGTCGCCGTCTCCAAGATACTCTTTGATATTTTCTTGTGAGATCCGTTTTTTTCTGAAATTCATACGTGTCCAGACTCCCGTTTTTTGAGTATATCCTTTTTATGAGCGTTTTTCAACATCCTTGCGGTTCTCTTTGCTGTATCGTTTTCAGATTAATGTTAAAAATGATAGGCTTATATTGCACATCCTATGATCTAAAAGAGCTTATTATAAATCCGGAACCGGAAAGCTCTGTGATCACCGCCCCCGCGGTATCTGTCCGAAATATGCTGCATCCCGCATAGGAAAGCCGCTTTAGCGTCTCGTCCGAGGGGTGGCCGTATCTGTTGTTTCTCCCCGCAGATACCGTAACCGCAGCCGGAGAAACGGCTTTAAGGAAGGCTTCGCTGCTGCTGTATTTACTGCCGTGATGCGGACATTTGAGATAATCAGTATCAAGCAGCTCTCCGAAATCTTTGATCAGCCTTTCCTCCGTTTCCTTTCCGATATCTCCTGTAAAAAGCGCGCTAAAACCTCCCGTATCAAGTCTTATTACCATTGATGATTCGTTTTTATCCGCTTTTTTTGCAGTCTCAGCCCCCGGAGAAAGCACGAAAAAGCGAAAGCTTCCAAAAGAAATACTATCTCCCTGCGTGACGGTATTAAATATTATTTTCTCGGACTGCGCCGCTTTTTTTATCTCCTTCCACTCATCACCGCTTCCTCCCGCGGGAATAATTACGTTTTTTATCCGCACGATCCTGTCTTTTGCAAGGCCCTCAAATCCGTTTATATGATCCGCGTCGGAATGACTCAGAAGCACCGCCGACACGTTCCTGACTCCTTGTGATCTCAAAAAAGGAAGTATCACGCTTTTTGCGACATCTTTTTTATCCGAACTTCCGCAGTCAATTATAACGGCCTCGTTGCTATCATCTATCAGCACCGCGCAGTCTCCCTGCCCCACGTACAGCGCATTTAGCGACGGGCCGCAAGCAAAGTGAGACAAAAGCGCCGGCGCGGCCGCAAGGAGCGCGAATGACAATCTCCCAAACAGTCGCATGCGTCCGCAGGCTTTTCTTTTTCCCAATGCAAAACGCAAGGCAAAAATAAGCGCCGCATAGTACACAGCCACCTGCCACCACTCCGGTTTTCCTGTAAGGACAGCCGCGCCCGGAAGCTCCGAAAAAAATACGCAAAGCGACATAAGCCCTTTGAAAAAATAATGCGCCACGCCCGCAAAAAACGTCCCTGCAAGACTGCTTGCCATACCGAAAAACGCTCCGAGGATCACGGAAATAAGCGCAAAAGACAAAAAAGGCATTACGGCCAGGTTTACCAATATGCCGTATGGACAGAAATAATAGTAATTGTATGCCGACAGAGGAAGAGTCGTCATCTGCACCGACGCGCTTATCAAAACCGCGTCAATGACCTTTCCTTTTATTTTGGACTGACGCTTATCCTGCAAAAAAAGCGCAGACTTTACCGCAGGATAAACGGCTCCTACGGCAAAGACCGAAGAAAAAGACAGCAAAAAAGCCGGATCGATGATATAAAGAGGGCGGCGCGCTATTATCAAAATCCCGGCCAGTCCGAGAGCGGAAAGCAGATCATAGGTCCTTCCGGCGAGTTTTGCAAGCACCGATACGGAAAACATGATATAGGCCCTCCATGCGGATATGCTGCCATCAAGCATTATCACATACAGCAACAGGACTATGTCAGCTGTCACTGACGCCCCAAGCTTCCCAAGGCCGGCTTTTTGCAAAGCCCGCAAAAGCAGACTCGCAAGCAGCGACAGGTGCAGGCCGCTGATCGCAAGAATATGCGCGGCGCCTCCAAGTTGCAGTATTTCGTAGGTTCCGTCTGAAAGCCCGGATTTATCACCCAGAAAAAACGCCTTGAAAATACCTGCCTCATCCACATCCTCGCTTAAATCCGAAATAGAAGCTTCCAGGCTTTTCCTGCACTTATACAAAAGTTTTTTCAGAAAGCACAGCCCGCTCTCGCCAATGTGCTCTGCTTTTTCGGCAGTTATGCTATAGTCCGCTCCCCTGGCTCTGTAATAGCTAAAGCGATCAAACTCTCCCGGATTGTCCGGTTTTTCAAAAGCCTTCAGTATTCCGGTGATTTTTATTATCTCGCCGGGATAATGTTCTCCGAAATCCTCTCCATAGATCAGCAGACCGTTGGCAAAAAGATCTTTGCTTTTAGTGTCTGTAATATCTACGCTGCAATCCTTCAAAAACAGTTTTTCACCGCCGGACCCGGCTGTGATATTTTCCACCTCGCCCACAGCGCAAATCCGGGTCGCCTTACCGTTAAAAACCTTGTCGAGAGGCGTTTCACTGTACAGCTTTATTCCCGCAAGATGCAGAAAAAAGCCGGTCCCCATAAGAACGGCAAACACAAGCATCAGCGGCCTGCGTAATATTAAATTTTTCAATCAGCTCCTCCGAAAAAAAGAAACTTTGACGGCCTTTTTAAAAAAAGAAGGCCTTTGGAAATGCGTTTTTAGATTATTATTTCTCTACGTAAAGATCGCTGTATGTAAACGGCTGGCTCAGGGATATCTCCCCATGGGGCATAGTTATCTCGCTCGAGCCGTTTATGCTTATCTGAACCGAATCGATACCGTCAAGCTCCGTAAGAGAATTAACAATGGAATAAACGGGTATGTAATCATACGCCGTAATAGTTTCGGTAACAAATTTGTCGTCGAAATTCACATAACATATTTTGTCGCGGACGTTGACCGCCAAAAGCGTCAGCGTAGGCGGAACGGTTGCCGACAAGGACTCATCCGACGGACCCTCGATTATTTTTTCCACGATAACCCGCTCAAGCGCCGAAGTGCTTCTGTAGGCAACGAGGCTCGGTGTCTTTACAAGTGCGGTATTTTCCGCGGAAGCAAAATAAAGCACGACCTCGCTTTCACGATAATCATTCGGATCGTAGGCAGCGTCGCTGACAAAACGCGAAGCCTTTAATATGCCCATGTTCGTTCCTGCGCCGTCCGTAACGCCCTCGCCGTTGCAATACAAAATCAATCCCTCAACTTCGGCAAGCTGGGAAACGGAGCGCGTAAAGGCGGCATAAAAAAGCATTTTCTGTCTGACGGGAACAGAGTCCAGATCGCCCGTCAAAAAGACGTTTAGAATATCTCCGTTCAGCTCCGCTCCGGAATATTTGATCCCGGTCGGAATTACAGATACGCTTCCCTCTGTGAGAACGCCCTGCATACTGTCAAAGAATTCTTTTACTATGGCAAGCGCGTCTTTTGAGGAAGCATTGTAGGAATAATCAGACAAAACGGTGGCATTGCTGTTTGTAAAATACAGCGTATATCCGCCGTCGTTTTGAGGCTTTGTTTCGGAGCAGGCGCAGAAAAACAGCGCCACGGAAAGGAAAATGATACTAAGATTCTTTTTCATCCGAAACCTCCCTGTATTCATCGTATTCGCTGTCCCTGTATTCAAGCGGGATCCTGATAACAAAGGTGGTGCCGTCCCCGAGCTCGCTGTATGCCCTGATCGCTCCGTGATGGAGATTTATAATCTGTTTTGCAATGGAAAGGCCGAGTCCTGTGCCTCCGCTTTCGCGCGAGCGATCTCTGTCAACACGGTAAAATCTCTCAAAAAGATGCGGCATGGCCTCTTTCGGTATTCCCGAACCGGAATCTTCTACTTTTATGAAGAAATAATGATGATCCGCGTTCAGAGAAACTTTGACCCAACCGCCCTCTTCGTTGTACTTTACGGCATTTTCCACTATGTTGGTAAGCGCGAGCGTCAGTTTTATCTCATCTACCTGCGCGGTAACCGGACGAAAGCTTTCAAAAGTCACCTCTACTCCAGCCACTTTTGCGATCGGACTGATCCTGCGAAGCGTGGATTCTATCCATTCGTTGAGATTGACTTCGGAAAGATGCAGTTCGGCGCGTCCGCCTTCAAGCCTTGACATGGAGAGAAGGTCGTCGATGATATTGCCCTCCCTTTCAAGCTCGCTTGAGATATCGCGCATGAAATCCCTGTACATTTCGTTGGGCACTTCGTCCATTCCGTTTAAGGTATCGGCGAGAACTCTCATGGACGTAATGGGCGTTTTAAGCTCATGCGAAACATTTGAAACAAATTCCTGTCTGGAATCGTCCAGAGAATTTATCCTGTCAAGCAGTCGGTTTGCCGAATCGCTTAATTTTGAAAATTCGGAATAATCTCTCACGCTGACTTTTTTCGCTGTGCCCTCAAGCGCAGCGTCTATTTCGGAATTCAGCTTTCCGAACGGGCGGAAAAATCTGATCAGCACAAGAAGCGCGGCAAGGATCGTCAGGCTGGCGGCCGCGATCCACAAAAGGTACATTTGATTTCTGATTCCCGAAAGCGCTGACGTGCGGCGGCTCATATCCACGCAGACCATTATCACGCCGTCTATCCGGGGCTGATACTCGACCTCTTCCCCCTCTGCGAGATCTTCCGGGGGCACGACGGCTTCAGTCTGCGTGGCGCTGTATATCGGCTGAGCGATGATAAGCGTCATGGTCTTATCGTCCAGATAGCTCACGGACTGACGGTCCATTGCGGCAAGGACGTATTCGGATACATTGTATCTGGCAACGTCAAGCCGGTACGTATCTACCAGTATTTTGCAGCCGGAATTCATTACCTGGATGCGTCCGCCCCAGATATCCGCGATCTGTTCAATATCGGAATTTTTTCCGGAATCGGTATAATGCGAAAAATAGTCGTCACCGGAAAGCTGATTTGAGAGGATCAGAACCTGACCCTGCAGCTCGCTTTTTGAATACTCTATTTCGCGTTCGAACACAGAATCAATAAGCACCCAGCTGACGCTTACGGCGGGTACCATTGCGATAAGAACGATTGTTATGAAAATCATCGCCCGCAGCTTCGGCGGGCGTTTTTTTCTGCTTTCACTCATTTGATGCTCTTGCCGGATTTATCAGTCTCTGTAATAATATCCGCGCGCCCATTTTGTACAAACGTATACCGGAATGGCGGGGTTTTCTTCGATCTTTTCTCTGAGCCTGCGGACGTGTACGTCCACGGTTCTGACGTCTCCCGGGTATTTCTTGCCCCAGATGATCGAAAGCAATTCCTCCCTGCTGTAAACTCTTCCGGGATTTGTAACCAGAAGCTCGAGCAGATCGAATTCCTTTGTAGTCAGGTTTACTTCTTCATCTGAAATAAACACTCTGCGGCTGTCACGGTCAAGAGTAAGGTCTCTGACGGTGACGCGGTTTCCGGATTCCAAGTGTCTGCTGCGGATCTTATTGCGGCGGATGATCGCCTTGATCCTCGCTTTTACTTCGAGGATATTGAAAGGCTTTGTGATATAGTCGTCGGCGCCGTACTCCAGCCCGAGGATCTTGTCCATATCGTCATTTTTGGCAGTGAGCATAATAACGGGAACGTCCGAAAACTCCCGAACCTCACGGCAAACGTCCATTCCGTCCTTCTTCGGGAGCATAAGATCAAGCAGGATGACGTCGTATTTGCTTGCGCGGATCATAGATAATGCTTCCTCTCCGTCATACGCCCCGTCAACTTCCATGCCGTCTTGCTCAAGGCTGAATTTGATCCCCTTTACTATCAGTTTTTCGTCGTCCACCACCAAGATTTTTGACATTTTATCCGTCCACCTTAATTTTGTCTTTGATTTTAGAAAAAGCGGCTTCCTTGATCCCCGGAACAAGCATGATATCCTCAATAGAAGAAAAACGCCCGTGTTCCTCGCGATAGGAAATGATCGCCTCCGCTCTTGCCTTACCTATGCCGGAAAGCGTCATAAGCGTCTCCGGATCCGCGGTATTGATATCAACAAGCCCGTCCCAAAGGCCGCGTGACTGTGCAAGCGCGCTCTGCGCCTCAATATAAGTGGGAACTCTGATCTGCTGCGAGTCCGAAAGGACCGTTGCCAGATTCAGATAATCCCGGTCAGCGTCTTTACCAAAGCCTCCGGCAGCGTCTATTGCCTCTCCCAAACGGCTGCCGGCCGGCAGCTTATACGTCCCGGGAGCAATTACGGCACCGCATACATGTACGATGATATCTCCGGTCTCTTCCGCCGAAGACTCCAAAGGCGGCTGCGCCGCGGACGCGTTTTCGATCAAAAGCGGTTCTTCTTTATCAATACCTGTCTTTGCATGAATAAACAAGACTCCTGCCGCACATAAGCAGAGTCCTGCCGCGATTTTGATGATTTTTCGGTTGTTCATCAACATTCTCCGTTCGAAAGATTTCCAAAAGGAGAATTCTATCTGTTGCGATTATTTTATAGGAATATTTCATAAATTGCAAGTTCCTGTTACGATTTTGTTACAAAAAACGTACAAAAGCAGCACTGCCGGATCAGGCGTAACCCTCCGCCTTTTCCAAAGTACAGTGCTGCCTGTCTGTAACCGCCAAATGAACGTCATTTATGATATGGCTGCCGCGTATTTATGCGAAAAGCCCTATATATCTGTTCAAGCAGGATGACTCTCATAAGCTGATGGGGAAAAGTCATTGCCGAAAAGCTGAGTCTGTAATCCGCCCTCGATAAGACAGCCTCCGAAAGACCAAGCGAGCCGCCTATGACAAACTGGATATGTGACCTTCCCGTATTTGCGAGCTCATCAAGTTTTTTTGCAAAGCCTTCAGAAGAGAGTGTCTTTCCCGCGATCTCAAGAGCTATGACATAGCTCTTGTCGGATATTTTTTCAAGGATCCTTTCTCCCTCCCGATCCTTTATCTGCGTCTGCAAAGCAGGAGAAAGCTTTTCCGGGGCGGCCTCGTCCGCGACCTCGACGATGCTCAGTCTGCAATATGCCGAAAGCCTTTTTGAATATTCAAGCACGGCCTCACGAAGATATCCTTCTTTTACTTTTCCGACGCATATTATATCTGTTTTTTGCATATAATTGTTACCGGTCGTTCCTTTTTTTAAGTATTGTCAGGATAAATCAGATCCATATAACCCTTCTCAGAAAGAACTTTCATGAGATTTGTCATTTTATCGTTTATCAGTATTGAGATATTGTTGTATTTGTACTCGCCCCGCTCATATTTACGCATATCCAAATGCAGGTAAAAGTCTTTGTTTCTCTCCTGAGTTTCACAAATACCGATCTTATAATCATTTATATCTTTTTTGAGCGCGTCCATTATAAGCGGATAGTCATATGCATATATCTGATAATAAGAATCGCTGTAATAGTAAAAATCTCCACTGATATAAACGTTATCCGCATTCCAGCCCCGGTCAAAGAGAAGTTTTTCTTTTATTCCGTTGTCAGAAAACATTTCCCTGGCCCGCTCTACATATTCTTTTTGGCCATGAAGATCATAGGTTCTCTCAAAGCTGTTTCCGTTTTTAAGATTATATGTCAGGGAAAGCACTTCGGGCGCATAGTAAACGTCATATGAATAAGAGTCTGAGATAATCGAAAAGATATCGTATGCTTCCTGTTCTTTTAGCTCGGCCTTATTGTCGATTATATACTGATGAATCCCGATGATAGTATCAAGCTGACTTTCATCATCTTTGCCAAGCTCAAATTCGACATCCTCGAATTTGACGCTGAGAGTCTTTATCTCATCGCGGCTTGCTATTCTGTTTTCCGCGCCGAACAGATCAAACCTGAATATCGCGCAGAAGGCGAAAAGCAATACGCAAAGCGCCGCCATCTCGGCAAACAGTCTTTTTCGGAATATCTTTATGGATTTTCGCAAAAGCATCTCAGCGGCCATAAGGCCTATAAGACCCATTACAATTACGCAGATCAAAAGCGGGACAAATCTGTAAATACTGGTTGCATATCTGAAAAAGATAATGCCGTAGATAAATCTGCCGCCCACAATCGCCAATGTCAGGGCGACCGCATATTTAAACAGCGCTCTGAGCCATCCGACGGTTATGACTTCACCCGCAGTCTCAATCTTCCGCTTTTTGTAGATCAAAAGCGAAATAAATACAAAGAGAATACCGATTGCGGCGTAAACTGCCAGGATCCATCCGCCCTCTATCAGTCCTTTTCCGTCTGTCAGATGCATCGTTTGGATCATCTTCACAACGGGACTTAATGAATTGAAATAACCGTTTGAAAGTGTATTTACACCGTACAAAAATCCCGAAGCAAGACCGGTGATAACGACCTCAAGAAGCGCGGCGATAAAGTTTCCCGCCAGATATATGACGCTCATTGCAAAGCCGTTTCCGGTAATGAACGCTACAAGCGTCGCGAATGAGAAGAAGAACAGGTTTTCGCCAAGCACGTATATTATGGTAAGAATAATATTTCCGAAATAGAACTCCCCGAATACGATATTTGAAATGATCATTGCCAGTCCGACCACGGCATAAGGGATGTTCATTATAATAAATCCGGAAAGGCAGTTCGTCAGAAAAATACCTTCTCTTTTGATCGGAAGGGAATGCATGAAGGATGAGCTTTTTTCCCTGAACATGTATTTCCATGAAAAGAACGCGCATAAAAGAGCATAGAGCATAGATATGACGGGATTTACCAAAACTCCCGCGGCATATGCGTTTTTAAAAGAAAGATTTACGTTCGGAGTCATTCCAAGCCACAGGCCCATGCTGGTGATAACGCCGAAAACCAGCACTGCTCCGAAAAACGAAGTAACCGCCCACAGAGGCCAGCAGCCCGTTATGTTCTTTTTGAATAAGGTCTTGTTAAAATACTTTTTTTCAGAGTACACTGCTTTGACCTCCCATCTCGTAGATAAATATTTCCTCAAGGGTAAGCGGCATCGCTTCCATCATGACAGGTTCATAGGGAGCAAGCCTTTCCTCGGCCTCCTTCGCGCTCATTCTCAGAATGACCGTAAATACACGGCCCATTCTCGAAATATTCAGGACCGGAATATCTTTCGGGAATTCGTTTCGGCCGTCCGGGAAAACAAGCTGAAGTTTTGTCATATTGTCCTGAAGCTTTGTAAGCGATCTCTCGATCTCGATCCTGCCGTTTTTCATAATCCCGACGTAACTGCACACATCTTCGAGCTCTCTTAAGTTGTGCGAGGAAACCAGAACGGTCATCCCTCTTTGAAAAACGTCGTCAACCACAAGGCTCCAGACCTGACGGCGCATCGACGGATCAAGTCCGTCTACCGGCTCGTCAAGTATCAAATACTCCGGCATCGTCGAAAGAGAAAGCCAGAAAGCAACCTGTTTTTTCATACCTCTTGAAAGAGTGCTGATCCTCCTGCTGTGAGGTATCTGAAAGATCTCGCCGAACTTTTTGAATCTTGCTTCGGAAAAGTTCCTGTAGAATCCTTTATAAAATTCCATCATGTCTTTTATCGTCGCCGAAGGGAAAAAGAACCAGTCGTCGGGGATCGCCGCAATTTTTTGCTTTGCCTGAGTGTTTTCCCAAACGTCTTCTCCGTCGATCATGACGTTTCCGTCGTCCTGCCGGTAAACGCCGAGCACATGCTTTATAGTGGTAGTCTTTCCGCAGCCGTTGGGGCCGACAAGTCCGTAAACGCTGCCCGTCTGCACGTTCATGTTTACACCGTCAAGCGCAACAATGTCGCCGAAATTCTTTACCAGTCCTTTTATTTCAATCATTTTCCGCCTCCGTTTCTTCCATAGTCCGGACTTTCTCCACCAGCTTTATCAGGTCTTCTTTTTTTACGCCGAGCATAATAAGCTCTGCCGAGATCGTTTTGAAAGATTCCATAAGTTCCTTTTTTCTGCTTTCAAAAATCTCATCCGTACCCGACACGAAGCTGCCCTTCCCGGGGACCGAATAGATAAACCCTTTTCCTTCAAGCTCGGCATATGCGCGCTGTATGGTGTTCGGATTGATCGCCATGCTCGACGCGAGATGTCTGATTGAAGGGAGCGGTGAATCTTTTTCAATCGCGCCCGAAAGTATAAGTTTTTTGAATCCGTTTTCTATCTGCCTGTAGATAGGCTCGGAATCGCGATAATTAATGCTTATCATTTCTCCCCCTTAGCAAACTGTACTATCTGTGTTAATACACTTATAATAGTGTGTGTTTTAATATACGTCAAGCTTTTTTTATAAAATATTAAGAATATGTGCCATTTCATTGTGATATTATTGCCTTACGGGAGAAAAACATGTCTGTTTCACAAAAAATCGGCAGAGCGGTCATTGCAAAGGGCCCGCAGGATTTTGCCGAAAACGTAAGTGAATATCTGACCTGCTCGGGCGTCGAAGCGCTCATCTGCTATGAAGATGAGTGTTATCTTGTTACGGTAAATTACGAAGACGAGGAAAAAGCCCGCCGGTTGTATGAAGAAAAATTCTCCGACTGCACGCCCTGCGCCAATCGCCGCGCAGGCTCTTTTTCCGGCACCATGAAAAAACTCGGAGAGATAAATGATTCCGCCTTTTTCTTTGTGCTGTGCGGGGGCGCGGTTTTCGTTATCGCCGCTCTTCGCCTTTTGAACGTGCTGAAAATACGCGGAAACGGAAGCTTTCTGACCGTTGCGGAGCTTATTCTCGGATTTTTCTTTCTGCTTTTTGGTTTTCAGATTTTTTACAAATCACATCAGGCAAAAAAAACGCTTGCAAAAGAAAATGCTTTTTCCTTAAAAGTTATAGGATGGTTTCTCGGAACGTATTCCTCCGAAGACCTGGATAGAATGGCGGAAGCTGATAAAAGCGATCTTTCGCCGTCCGAACAGCGGCGCGAGCTTATCCGCAAACTTATAAACCGGGAATTTTCAATCGACGACGAAGAATATCTTTCATATCTGTCCGATGAAGCCTATACGGCTATGTATCATACCCGAAAGCTTGCGGCAGACCCCGACAAAAAATAAGATCTTCCTATGCGGAAGATCTTTTTTATATCAGCGTCATAATCGCAGGGCAAGTCACCAGACACAGGAGACTCGTCAGAAATATCGTATGACTCGTAAAAGCGCTGTCGCCGCCGTATTGCTCGGCGATAGCCTGAGATACGGAAGGAGCCGGCATGGTCATTATAAGGACGCTTACGCCGGGGACGATACTTCCCTCCCGGAAAGGGATCAGACGGAATATCCCGAGCAGCATAAGCGGGATAAATACGGTATTGATGATAGCCGATATGCACGCGTCTCTGTCTTTTATTACCTCGGAAAGCCTGTATTTTGAAATATCAAGACCTACTATGATCATCGAAACGGGCGTCACAGTGGCCGCGACGGTCCGGACGGCATCCTCGGCCGCAGTCGGAACATCGGCCTGCGTCAGGAACAGTACGAGCCCTATAATCAGTGATATATTTACCGGAGAGAGCATGGTTTTGAGCGGCGATTCTTTGTTTTCCCGATCCGAATCGCTTATCGTAAGCCGCACTCCGCAGGAAAAGATCAAAATAGTCTGCGCGAGATTTATAAAAGCCGCCAGGAAAAGCCCTTTTTCTCCGAAAACGGCAAGCGCCATCGGAAATCCCATAAAGCCGGTATTTGTAAAACTCGTCGCAACCGACCAGATACCTCTGTGGCTTTGTTTTATACGCAGCGGCCTTGCGATCGCATAATTGATCAGCATACCGCCCCCGAATGTCGAAAGACCTATCAAAAGGCATAACAGCGCGTCCGTCAGCAGTTCGCCGTCAAATTCTCTGAGCATTGACGAAATGATAAGCGCCGGCGTGGCGATCTTTAAAAGCAGCGCAGAAAAATCCTTTGACGCGGCAGACGAAAAAAACTTCGCTTTTCCTGCGACAAAACCGGTAATCATTATTACGAAAAGCACAAATACGTGCGAAAAAACAGTTATAAAAGACATCTCCGCCTCCGTCAGACGATAATACAACATTATAAACCGCAAATTCAATATCTATTTATCCGATACCCGAATATTTGTAATATATATAACCAAAAAACGATTAATCGTGTTTTATTTAAGTGATTCTTGATGTATAATTACGAAAAACCAAAAGGAGGTTTGTTATGGAATACAAAAAAATTCTTACCGTTCAGGATATTTCCTGCTTCGGACAGTGTTCGCTTACGGTAGCTCTGCCCATTCTTTCGGCAGCCGGGCATGAAACCTGCATTCTTCCGTCCGCAGTGCTTTCCACTCACACCGCAGGCTTTTCGGGATATACTTTCCGCGACCTTACGGATGATATCCCCGCTATAACCGCCCACTGGAAAAAAGAAGGCCTTTTTTTTGACGCCATCTATACCGGATATCTCGGAAGCACGCAGCAGATCGCTTACGTAAAAGATATGTTCGCTAACCTTTCAGCAAAAGGCTGCATAACTATCGTCGATCCTGCAATGGCTGACGGCGGAAAGCTCTATCCGGCCTTTGATCAGGCCTTTGTGGAAGAGATGAAATCTCTCGCTTTTTCCGCTGACATCATCCTTCCGAATATTACGGAAGCCTGCTTTCTGACCGGCATAGAATACAAAGAGAAATATGACGAGACTTATATAACCGAACTGATCCGCGCCCTTCAAAAAGCCGGAGCAAAGACCGTAGTTCTTACGGGCGTAGGATATACTGACGACACCACGGGCGTAGTTGTTTCAGACGAAAAAGGCACGCAGTATTACAAGCACGAAAAAATCTCAAAAGGAAGCCACGGAACCGGCGACGTTTATTCATCCGCATTTGCAGGCGCGCTTTTACATGGATTTGACACCTATAAATCCGCGGTGATCGCAGCGGATTACACCGTAGCCTGTATCAAAAACACAGTCGGCGACTCAAGCCACTGGTACGGCGTAAAATTCGAGCCCGTGCTTCCGCTTTATATAAAGCTGCTCGGCCTGTAAATCAAAACCTAAAAGGACGTCTCCCGTTTTGGGAAAACGTCCTTTTTTTTATCAGGTCAAAACATCTTAACGATGTTCGAAATTGTACCTGTCTATTATCTCCGCATATTTTTGCTTTACCTGAGATACTATCTGTTCCCATGACTTCGGAACGGATATTTCCGCTTCCCTTGCAACGCGTCCGAGCATTTCTTCATCCGCAAATATTCTTTTTATTTCAGCGCACATAGCTTCGCTCTTTTCTGCGGCGGTAAAGCCTGAAACGTTTTTGACTATTGCCTCTGCGGCATTTGAACCTTCCGTCAAAAGCGCCGGCAGTCCCATTGACGCAGCTTCCCTGACTACCAGCGGAGAATTGTCATAAACAGAGGGGAAGAAGAACAGATCTCCGTTAAGATAAAGCCCCGCAAGCATCTCCCGGTCCTGTATCTTTCCGATAAAGCTCACCTCTCCCGGCGGGAAATTCAGGCTCTTTGCATATTTTTTTATGCCCTCTCCGTCATAGCCTTCTCCAGCGATGATCAGCCTGTAATCATCATTATCAAGAGTCAGAAGCCTGAACGCGTCAAGCACGAGACGGATATTTTTGTGCCAGATAAGATGTCCCACAAAAACGATGATCTTTTTATCGTGCGGTATGTTAAAGGCTTCGGCAGCTCTTTTCTTCAGCTCCGGGCGTTTTTCTTCGGGTACGGAAAACGACGAGCCGTTGTCCATAACAAAGACGTCCCCATTGTAGCCGTACTCTCTTAGCGTCTGCGCGGTGCCTTTAGAACACGCCCAAACGCTGTCCATTTTTTTGTACAGATTTACGATATCTTTTGTGATAACGCGTGCAATAGGCTTTGAGCCGGTAATATTTATCACGTCGTCATAATATTTTGAATGGAAGGTGGCTACGCACGGAATTCCGAGTTTTTTTGCGTATTTTGCGGCAAACTTCCCCTCATAAAAGGGGGTGTGCGCGTGAAAGATATCCGGTCTTATGACGTTTAAAAAAGCATTTAGGTTTTTGTCGCGGCCGGGAGTCGGAACTCTGTATTCTGCTATCGCAAGCTTCATGGAAGAAGTCCAGAGCACCTTGTAAGGAAGCTCAGAGCCTTTATAATCGGCCTTTCCGCGAGGGGCGACAACGCACGAAAAGGAGTCCCTGTTCATGATCGACGCATAGTTATGAACGGTCTGTATCACACCGTCAACCGTGGGGAAGTATGCGTCGATAAATTGAACGGATCTGATTTTGTCCGGATTCAACTGTGATCACCTCGTTTCTTTTTTAACAGCTTTTCAAGCGAGCCGTATCCGTAAACGCCAAGTCCGATGATTATAAACATATAATAACACAAAAAACGCCATAAGAGCATGGCAAAAAACAGACCCGACGTGTCAAGACGGCTGAAAAGTATATAAAACGAGCCTTCCGCGGCGCCCGAGTTTCCGGGAGTCGGAACTATGGTTATCGCCGCATAAACAAAAACGCACATGGAAAGCGCGCGGAAAAAACCGATATTTTCTCCGAATATATGAAGAACGAAATAGGGCAGCGAACACATGGCCACGTGAAAAACCACCGACAAAAGGAACAGGCTTATCAAAAGCCGTCTGTTTGACGCTATCTTTTTCAGGCTGCGCGAATAATCCTCCAGCGCAGCCTTGGTCTTTTCGATTTTTGTTTCCGGATTCTTTAACAATCTGATCTTTGAAGCTGCCCGGACAAAGAAACTCGCGATACCTGCGGCCGTGCGCGGCGATATTGCCGCTATGACTATCATAACCGGGGCTATCATATAAAAAACGGCTCCGACGTAGGCAGCGATCTTTATGGGTAAAGTATCAGTGCTTCCCTCGCCGAATACAAAAATAATGAGTGCCAGGAAAACAAATCCGAACTGCATCGTCACAAAACCGGTAAGCGGCATAGCCGAAGCGGCCCCGGCGCTGTAGCCTTTTGAATGAAGGTGCCATATCTGGAAAGGCTGTCCTCCCGCTCCGGACGGGGTAATATTGTCATAATACTTTCCAAGCGCAGCTGTTTCAAAGGCGTTGCGAAACGAAACCTTTTCACCGAGATGTTTCATCATCAGCAGATATTTTACAGTCTCGGCCATAAGGACCGCCGCGACGCAGCAAAGCGCGCCTATCATGAACAAAACGTTTTTAAGTCCAAAGGATTCGCCCGTATATTCGGGAACTTCCTTTGAAAAATCCGCTTTCGCAGTAAAATAAAGCACCACGGCATTCAGAATAACGAATACCACGATGCCTATGATCTTCTTTTTTTTATTTCTTTCCGGTTTTCTGAACTGAATGTCTTCCGGTGCTTTATTGTCCGCTTCTGTTGAATTATTCATGCCGAGATTTTAACATGAAACAGCTTTTTTATCAACAAGACCACCGCCAGCATGGCTGCGCCGCCCGACAGATCGAGCCATATATCCTCTACCAGAGGGCCGCGCCCCGACAGGATCTGAATGGACTCATCAAGAAAGGCGACTATAAAAACCGCAAGAAGGCAAACAAGTCCTTTTTTTATCAGTCCGTCCGGAAGCGGAAGCGTCTTTTTGGCTCTGAAGTTTATCCATTCGGCGCATATAAGCAGCCCAAGCTCCAGGCCCAAAGCTCCGTATTCTGCAAAATGTGCCAGCTTTCTCACAAGATGGTTGGTGGCGTTTCCTTTGCCTACAAATATTTCAAGGAGCGGACGAACAAGCTCCAATACTCCTCCCGACTCGGAAGCGGAAGCAGGAACCGACATCATCGAATGGCCCCAAATAAATGCCAAAGTAAGAATTGTAAGAATGAGCAGAATCGTTCTTTTCATGTTCCTATTTAAGAAAACCTGTTACCGCCTCGCGCATATCCAAGGCACCGCATACCATGCTGTGAAGCACCGGCGCATTCTTTATGTCAGCCACGGCTTTGGGGATCGGAGTTCCCGTTATCCTTGAGAGCTCTCCTATCGCCGCAAAATCATCTTCCGCCTGACAGGTTTCTTCTATGGCCGATAGCACGCTGCCGGTAAATTTATAGGGCGATGCGGTAGATATCACGATCATCGAAAGCCCGGGATTTGCCGGGAGCGCAGAAAGCATATCTGCATCGCCGCTTGCGGCTCTTCTTGCAACAGAAGAAGCAACTGCGGTATGTGTGTCAAGTACGTATCCGGACGTTTGAAATACTCTTTTTATCTCGTCAAGAGTGCCTTTTTCATCCGTCCATCCGCCTATAAAGCCTCCAAGCGTCTTTTTTTCTTCGTGCGTAAGCTCGTAGCGACCCGTTTTTTTAAGGCTGCTCATCAGCAAGAGACATCTTTCCGGGTCCTCTCCCACCGCCTCGAATATCAACCTTTCGAGATTCGAGCTTATAAGTATATCCATTGAAGGCGAGGCTGTCAGGATGAACCGTCTGTTTTTATCATATTGCCCCGTGCCGAAAAAGTCAAACAGCACTTTGTTTTCATTTGAAGCGCAGATCAGCGTTTCTATTGGAACGCCCATTTTTTTTGCATAAGATCCGGCAAGAATATTTCCGAAATTTCCGGTGGGAACGGTCACGTTGACTGATTCTCCGGCCTGTATCTCACCTTGCGCAATGAGTCTGAGATAAGCCCAGATATAATATACCACCTGTGGAATGAGCCGTCCTATATTTATGGAATTTGCCGAAGAAAACCGGTAGCCTCTTTCCAAAAGCTTTTTGCCAAGCTCCTTGTCTGAGAAGATTTCCTTTACGCCGTTTTGAGCGTCGTCAAAATTTCCCTCGATCCCTACTACCAGCGTGTTTTTTCCGCGGGATGAAAGCATCAGTTTTTCCTGTATCGGACTTACGCCGTTCTTGGGATAAAAGACGATGATCTTTGTTCCGGGCACGTCCGAAAAACCTGCAAGCGCAGCTTTCCCGGTATCTCCCGAAGTCGCAGTCAATATCACGAGTTCCTCTTTTATACCGTTTTTCTTTGCGGCCGCGGTCATAAGATGAGGCAGCAGGGAAAGCGCCATATCCTTAAATGCGATAGTCTCCCCGTGAAACAGCTCGAGATAGTATCTTCCGTCTTTCTTTACCAGCGGCGCTATCATATCGGTATCAAATTTTTTATCATAAGCTTTTTTTACACAGTCTTTGAGCTCGTCGTCAGAATAATCCGTGAAAAATACGCGAAGAACCTCAAAGGCCAGTTCTCTGTAATCAAGCGCCGAAAGAAGCTTCATAAAATCCTCCCGGCTTTGACACCTGTCTGCACCGGCAAAGCCGCAGCGCAGCATATTTTCCTTTATTTCATCGAGCGTCGGTATGCGAGACGGCACAAACAACCCTCCGTCGGGAGCCAAACCCTTTAAGATCGCCTCCCCCGACGTTATTCTTATTTTGTCGCTTCTTGTACTTCTGTAATAAACTGAGTTCATAGCTGCCCCTTCTATGTGTTTTGATGTTTTTTCATTTTTATGATGATTTTTCATTATATATAAAACCACATAAAAGTGCAAGGAATGTCGTAATATAAAAAACCGCGCCGGAAAGCTGGGAGCGTCATTTTGGCAGTAATGTTTAAGAATTTAAGAATGGGAAGGTGTGGCTTTGGTCACGCCTTTTTCTTGTGCTAAGAGTTCATTCAGAGGGATGAATCCCAATCCGTCATACTGGATATGGATGTGCTGTCTGCGTTTACCGCTTGATTTATCAGGTGCGTCAACGTAGATAGCTTTGATCAGTTCATGAAGAGCATATGAGGTAAGTTCCTCAATATATACGACACGAAAATAGGTGAAATGTTCCATGTGTTCCAATAAATATTAAATATTTTTTTGATTATAGTTTGTGGCTAATTTTTCAGACATCCGATAGGAATGACATATACGCCGTCTTCACGCCTATAACCATATTCAGTCGCGGTTATGACAAGCTTAAGATCCGGCAATCTTAGCGGGACCTGTTTTTCCTTTTTGTTGTACTCTTCAATGAGTCTTTCTATCTTGCATAGATGTT
>DFFO01000091.1 GCA_002369255.1 Lachnospiraceae bacterium UBA3774 | reverse complement strand
TGGAAATACAAAGGCATGTGGGAGGAGTTTTCCGGAAAGGTCGGTTTCTGGGCCGATATGGAAAACCCTTACGTCACCTATGAAAATGATTATATCGAATCGGTTTGGTGGGCTCTTTCGCAGATTTACAACAAAGGACTGCTTTATAAAGGTTTTAAAGTAGTTCCGTACTGCCCCAGATGCGGCACCCCGCTTTCAAGTCATGAGGTGGCTCAGGGTTACAAGGACGTAAAGGAAAAATCCGCCATCGTCAGATTCAAGAGCAAAATGGAAGACGGAACGTGGTTTATGGCATGGACCACCACCCCCTGGACGCTCCCCAGCAACGTTGCTCTGTGCGTTAATCCGGACATTACGTATGTCAAAGTCCAGTGCGGAGAAGATCGTTATATCCTGGCCGAGGCTCTTGTCGAAAAAAATATCACAGAAGAATATACGGTCTTGGAAAAATATACCGGAAAAGAGCTTGAAAATCTCGAGTATGAACCGCTTTTCCCGTATGCTGACGTAAAGGGCAAAAATGCCTTTTTCATCACCTGCGCCGACTACGTTACAACGACGGACGGCACGGGCATAGTCCATATCGCCCCCGCGTTTGGCGAAGATGACGCCCAGGTGGGAAGACGCTATGACCTTCCTCTTGTTCAGCTGGTAAATACAAAAGGCGAGATGTGCGGAGGAACTCCCTGGGATGGAATGTTTGTAAAAAAAGCTGATCCGGAGATATTAAAGGCGCTGAAAGACGCCGGACTGCTTGTTGCAGCCCCGGCTTTTGAACACAGCTACCCGCATTGCTGGCGCTGCGATACTCCTCTTATCTATTACGCGCGCGAGTCATGGTTTATCCGCATGACCCAGGTGCGTGAAGACCTCATCGCAAATAACAATACGATCAACTGGATCCCCGAGTCCATCGGAAAGGGACGTTTCGGAGACTGGCTTGAAAACGTTCAGGACTGGGGCATCAGCCGCAACCGCTATTGGGGAACGCCCTTAAATATCTGGGAGTGTTCATGCGGACATTTTAAGAGCATCGGCTCGATAGCCGAGCTAAAGTCACTTTCGGACAACTGCCCCGACGATATAGAACTTCACCGCCCTTATATAGATGAAGTCACCGTAAAGTGCGAAAAATGCGGCGGCATAATGCACAGAGTTCCGGAAGTTATCGACTGCTGGTTTGACTCCGGCTCGATGCCTTTTGCTCAGTATCATTATCCTTTTGAAAACAAGGAAACGTTTGAAAAGAACTTCCCCGCTGATTTCATCAGCGAAGCGGTTGACCAGACAAGAGGCTGGTTTTACAGTTTGCTTGCCATTTCTACGCTCGTTTTCAACAAGGCGCCTTACAGAAACGTAATAGTCCTCGGACACGTTCAGGACGAAAACGGACAGAAGATGAGCAAGAGCAAAGGAAATGCCGTTGATCCGATGGAAGCGCTTGGTACTTACGGCGCGGACGCGATCCGCTGGTATTTTTACATCAACAGCGCACCGTGGCTTCCGAACAGGTTCCACGGAAAAGCGGTAGTGGAAGGACAGCGCAAATTCCTCGGAACGCTTTGGAACACCTATGCATTCTTTGTTCTTTATGCAAATATAGACGGCTTTGACGCGGCAAAATACACACTGGATTACGAAAAGCTTCCCGTAATGGACAAGTGGCTGCTTTCAAAGCTGAACTCGCTTATAGCGACTGTAGATGAAAATCTCAGCAACTATATGATCCCGGAAACTGCCAGAGCGCTTCTTTCCTTCACCGACGAGCTGAGCAACTGGTATGTGCGCAGGTGCCGTGAAAGATTCTGGGCAAGCGGAATGGAACAGGATAAGATAAATGCCTATATGACTCTTTATACGGCCCTTGTAAACCTGTGCAAGGTCGCCGCGCCTATGGTTCCTTTCATTACTGAGGAAATCTATCAGAATCTCGTGCGCACTTCATTTAAAGACGCGCCCGAGAGTATCCACCTGTGCGATTTCCCCGTTTCAGACGCAAAGCTGATAGACAAAGAACTTGAAGCAAACATGGACGAGGTACTGAAAATCGTCGCTATGGGACGCGCCTGCCGCAATGAGGCAAATATCAAAAACCGTCAGCCGATAGCAGGCATGTTTATAAAAGCCCCCGCGGTTCTTTCGGATTTTTATACCGATATCATCCGTGATGAGCTAAACGTAAAAGAAGTCTGCTACAAAGACGACGTCAGAGATTTTACCTCATACAGCTTTAAGCCTCAGATGAGAACGCTGGGACCGAAATTCGGAAAACAGCTCGGGGAGATCAGACAGCTCCTTGCCGAGATCGACGGAAATACTGCTATGGACGAGCTCTCGTCAAACGGAAAGCTTTCGCTTACCCTCTCTGACGGTACCCGGGCGGAGCTTTTGCCGGATGATCTTCTTATAGATACAAAACAGGTAGAAGGCTTTGTATCGCTCTCCGAAGGCGACGTCACGGTGGTGCTGGATACGAATCTCACTCCGGAGCTCATCGAGGAAGGCATTATCAGAGAAATCATCAGCAAGATCCAGACTATGAGAAAAGAGGCCGGCTTTGAAGTAATGGATCACATCAGGATCTATTACAGCGGCAACGACAAGATCGCGGATATTATGACGCGCAGGCAACAGGATATTCTCCCTGAAGTGCTCGCGGTATCATCAAAACAGGCAGAAGGCGGATACTCCAAGCAGTGGGATATCAACGGAGAAAACGTAACTCTCGGAGTTGAAAAGGTTTAAAATGGAAAAAAGATCTGCTTACGGCTTTGATAAAGAAAAATTCAAAGACCGTGTCAAGGAATTGGTAAAATTAAATACCATCGGAACTATTGAAGAGGCCAGCCCAAAACAGATATTTCAGTCTGTTGCCTACGCGGTAAGGGAACTGATATCGGACAAATGGGTAGACACGGCAAAGACCGCAAAGAGAGATGATAAAAAAATGGTTTATTATCTCTCCATGGAGTTTTTGATGGGAAGAGCGCTTGGAAACGACATCATTTCCATAGGCGCTGAAAAAGAGATAAGAGAGGCGCTCTTGGAGCTTGGCGTTGACTTAAACGTCATAGAAGACGAGGAACCCAACTGGGCTCTCGGAAACGGCGGCCTGGGGAGACTGGCGGCATGTTTTTTGGACTCAATTTCGACCCTCGGCTATCATGCTTACGGCTGCGGCATCCGCTACCAGTACGGCATGTTCAAGCAAAAAATCGAAAACGGTGTTCAAAAGGAAATCCCCGACGACTGGCTTTCATCGGGCAATCCCTTTGAGATCCGCAGAGAAAATCTCGCGCAGGAGATCCATTTCGGCGGCTCGATCAAATATGATTTTGACGAAAAAGGCGAGCCCGTCTTTTCGCAGGTCGGATATGATTCCGTTCTGGCGGTTCCCTATGATACGCCGGTTATCGGTTATAACAACGGCATTGTAAATACCTTGCGAATATGGAATGCCGAGCCTGTCACAAAGCTCGAGCTCGACGCCTTCGGAAGAGGCGATTATGAGGCGGCGGCAAGAAGCGCAAACGCGGCGGCGACCCTCTGCAAGGTCCTGTATCCTGCCGATGAACATATGGCGGGCAAGGAGCTGCGCCTAAAGCAGCAGTATTTCTTTGTTTCAGCCACCTTGCAAAGAGCCCTGAGGCGTTACGCCGAAACGCATGAAGACATCAGAAATCTTCATGAAAAAGTCGTATTTCAGATGAACGATACCCACCCTACCGTGGCCGTCGGGGAACTTATGCGTCTTTTGATAGACGAATACAAGCTCGGCTGGGACGAAGCGTGGGGCGTAGCCACAAAATGTCTTGCCTATACGAACCATACGATCATGGCCGAAGCTTCCGAAAAATGGCCGATCAGTCTTTTTTCACACCTTTTGCCCAGGGTCTATATGATAATAGATGAGATAAACAAGAGATTTGTGGAAGAGATACGCGCGCGTTTCCCCGGAGACGAAGAAAAAGTAAGACGTATGGCGATTTTGTATGACGGTCAGGTACGCATGGCAAATCTTGCCATAGTAGGCAGCTTTTCCGTAAACGGCGTGGCAAGGCTTCATACCGAGATCCTGAAAGCAAGAGAGTTTAAGGATTTCTATGAGATGTGGCCGGAAAAATTCAACAACAAGACCAACGGAGTCACGCAGCGCCGCTTTATGTGTCATGCAAATCCCCTTCTGTCCGGGTGGATCACGGATCATATCGGAGACGGATGGATCACGGAGCTTGATGAGCTTGAAAAGCTGGAAAAATACACGGGTGATGCAGGCGCCCTTTCGGAGCTTGCGGATATCAAGCGTGAAAACAAAAAGCGCCTTGCCGCTTATATAAAGGAACATAACGGCATTGAAGTAAACGTTGATTCGATCTTCGATATTCAGGTAAAGAGGCTTCATGAGTACAAGCGGCAGCTCTTAAATATCCTGCATGTGATCTATCTGTACAACAAGATAAAAACGCAGCCCGATTTTGATATCTATCCGAGGACTTTTATCTTCGGCGGAAAAGCCGCTGCCGGTTATTTGCTTGCAAAACAGACCATAGAGCTGATAAATTGCGTCGCCCGCGTCGTAAATGACGACCCGGACGTAAAGGGCAGGATAAAAGTAGTCTTTATCGAAGAATATAACGTTTCAAACGCGGAGCTTTTGTTTGCGGCGAGCGACGTTTCCGAACAGATTTCCACGGCAAGCAAGGAAGCTTCAGGAACGGGAAATATGAAATTCATGCTCAACGGAGCCGTCACCATAGGCACTATGGACGGCGCGAACGTAGAGATATTTGAAAAAGTCGGAGAAGAAAACGGTTTTGTATTCGGACTCTCCGCACAGGAAGTTATAGACTATGAAAGAGACGGCGGATATGACCCGCAGGAGATATTCAGAAACGACTCGGAGATCAGAGACGCGCTGATGACTCTTATAAACGGAACCTTCTACCCGGATGAGCCGGATCACTTCAGGCCTGTTTATGATTCTCTGCTGAATACGAACGTGCGTGAGCGCGCCGATATGTATTTCATCTTAAAAGATTTTCGCTCATATGCCGAGGCTCAGCGAAGAGTGGAGGAAGCATACAAAGACGCGGACAGGTGGCGTAAAATGTCGCTGATTCAGATCGCCCGCGGAGGAAAGTTTTCTTCAGATCGGACGATACGTGAATATATCGATGAGATCTGGCATCTTGAAAAGCTTATATGACATAAATTAGCCGGGGCAAAAGAGCTCCGGCCTTTTTGATCTTTAGTTTATTTCCTGCCCTTCGGTGCTTTTGCCTTCAAGCAGCAAGAGCTTATTTGCCATTAGTCCGGAAAAACCGCTGATGACCGCAGACATGGTAATAAGGTCTTTGGGGGATTCGGCCGCAAATTCAGGCGCGTCCTTGTGATCGAGTATCTTTCCGGCAAGCTGTCTGATCTGCGAGACAAAATAATCCGTCGTGATCCTGTGATGATAAGCAAACGATTCATAAATATCTTTTACCTCTTCTTCAGGAATATCGACGGGGATCAGGTTCTTCAAATCCGCAAAATTCATACTCTGCTTTAAAGTGCATATCATTATCAGATAGGCGATATGCACTCTGAAATATTTTTTCTTTACGGGAACCGGCATGATCTTTGTGCGTACGTAATTGTTGATCATCGCGGACGTAATGATCTGCTGCCTGTCGTTCATTTCTTCCGGAAGATAGTCCAGATATTGCTTGAGCAGAACGACGACCTGCTCCATATACAGCCCGAAATCCGGAATGTCATCCCACATCGGAAGCTTAAACCGGTTCATAAATTTTTCCCAACGGCGGAGTTTCCCTGCCACAAGATCCTTATCGTACATCCTTCGCTCCTTTTTAACCGTATCAAATCAGATATACTCATAATACATCAGGCAATAATGAAAATCAACACGAAACGAAAAATTTTAGTTGACATATTCACAAATACAACATATAGTAATATCATAAATTAGATGAGGTAAAATAGGTAATTACATAACTCATAGACAGATATTATATAAAACGGAGGAAGTTTTTATGAACGATTATGTTATTTTTTCGGATTCCGGATGTGACGCTTCAGACGAAATGTTCGACGCCTGGGGAGTAAAACACCGCAGCCTCACTTTCGTTTTTACGGACTCGCCCACACAGTATTCAAACGACGATATGCCCGTTGAGGTGTTTTATGAAAAAATGAGAGGCGGCGGAGTCGCAAAGACTTCTGCAGTAAATATAGAAACTTTTATATGGGCGTTTGAGGAAGAACTAAAGGCCGGAAGAGATATTCTGTATCTTGGCTTTTCGACCGGACTTAGCACTACGGCAAATTCCGCAGAGGCAGCCGCCAAGGAGCTCTCTCCAAAATATCCGGAAAGACGGATCGTTACGGTAGATACCTTATGCGCCTCCGGCGGAGAAGGACTGATCGTCTATCTTGCGTCGCTTCAGAAAAAAGCGGGAAAGAGTATCGATGAAGTCGCTGAATTCGTAAAGAGCAAAATCCCGCATCTGTGTCACTGGTTTACGGTAGAAGACCTCGTATATCTTAAACGCGGAGGCAGAGTCAGCCCCACTGTTGCGCTTGTCGGATCACTCCTTGGGATAAAGCCGGTTATGCATGTGGATGACGAGGGACATCTGACCAAGGTCTCCACCGCAAGAGGAAGAAAAGCTTCAATAAAGGCTCTTGCGGATAAGTATGCGGAGCTATGCACCGATACGGACGCGCCGGTGTTTATTTCGCACGGCGACTGCGAAAAAGACGCCCGTATTCTTGCGGATATGCTTAGGGAAAGGTGCGGCGCAAAAGATATAACGCTCACGTTTATAGGGCCTGTTATAGGCGCCCATGCCGGCCCGGGTACGATAGCCCTGTTCTTTGTAGGAAAAAAGAGATAACAAAGCAAACTCTTCGCAGTTGTTTTGCGGAGAGTTTTTTTATGCCGCGTTTTGCCTCTCTTGAAAAGGGATGGGCGCAATGATATAATGCATTTAGTAAAATTGTTTTACATATTCGTTTTCTATGAACAGGAGAGAATCCCATGAAAAAAAGAGCGCTATTGTTTGGCCTGGCCGTCATGCTTTTGGTCGGCCTGGCCGGTTGCGGTGAAAAAACCGTGACTGTAAAACTCGGAACCGGATACAGCACGGGTAATTATTATGCATACGGCACACATCTTGCCGAGATGGTAAACGAACAAACGGATTATGATATGGAAGTAGTGAGCACCACCGGCTCGCTGGCGAATATCAGACTGATCAGAGACGGATTTGTGGATATGGCTATCGCTCAGGCTGACGCGGTAAGCGACGCAATAAACGGCAGGGGAGAGTTTGAAGACGCCGCTGCAGGGAATTTTCATACTGTAGGCGCAATATACAACGAAGTGCTCCAGCTTGTCGTCCGCGCAGATTCGGATATTGAGTCCATAACGGACCTTGAAGGCAAAAAAGTTTCTGTCGGCGAGACCGAATCAGGAACTTACAGCTTCGCAAAAAAGCTGCTTGCCATAAATGCGCAAAAATCCTTTGAAGAAGTAAATCTGTCTCTTGAAGACTCAATAGAGGCTCTTAAAAACGGCGAGATAGACGGATTTATGTATTTTGCGGGAGCTCCGGTCAATGCGATATCCGCGCTTGCAAAAGAAACCGGGATCAAAACGGTTTCTCTTGATGAAAGCATTATAAACGAGGTCCTCCGGTCGGATGAAAATCTCATAGCTTCAAAGATTCCTGCGGGCACTTACGCCGGACAGGACGCTGACGTCTTTACTATCGGAGTTCAGGCAGTGCTTATTGCTTCTGACAAACTGGATTCTACGGTTGAAACAGCCATTGCAAGTATCATAAAGAGCAGCGGAAGCGAGCTTGAAGAGATAAGCATAGGAGCAGATATAGAAAAAGAACAGAGCGCGACAAAGATATCTCTTGATTTTGATATGTACATGACCCTTGCGCTTGCGGTGCTGGTCCTTTATCTCGGAAAATTCCTTCGCAAAAAAATATATTTTCTTGAAAAATTCTGTATTCCGGCTCCCGTGGTCGGCGGCCTGGTATTTGCTCTTATCACGCTGATACTTCATACTACGGGGCTGCTTGATTTCAATTTTGACGAAACGCTGAAGACCGTTTGCATGGTCATCTTTTTTACATCTGTAGGTTTCCAGGCAAATCTCAAAGTATTAAAGAGGGGCGGCGTTTCGCTCATTATTTTCCTTGTATCCGTCACGGTTTTGATTATTCTTCAAAACGTACTTGCCACCACGCTTTCCGGCGCGGTAGGCGTCAGCAAAGCGTTTGGCCTTACCACGGGCTCGATTCCTATGGTCGGCGGTCACGGCACGGCAGGTGCGTTTGGCCCGGTACTTGAGGATTTGGGCTTTTCCGGCGCAACTACCTATTGTACCGCAGCCGCAACGTTCGGACTGATCGCGGGCTCGCTGATGGGCGGCCCTCTCGGAAAAAGGCTGATAGAGAAAAAAGATCTGCAAAAGACCGCGATCCCGGTAGATGAAATGCCGGGAGAAGAGGAAGATGCGAAAAACGCTCTTCAAAAATATGCGCCCGCAGTATTTATGATAGTTATCGCAATGGGCATAGGAACGGTAGTGTCAAACCTTCTTTCAAAAACAGGTATGACGTTCCCCGTTTATATAGGAGCCATGATCATTGCCGCGATCATCAGAAACATAGGTGAATATTCCGGAAAGATAGAAGTCCCGATGGCGGAGATCGACGATATAGGCGGCATCTGCCTGTCGCTGTTTTTGGGCGTTGCCATGGTTACTTTAAAACTCTGGCAGCTCGCGCAGCTTGCGCTTCCGCTCATCATCCTGCTTGTCGGGCAGACTGTGCTGATGTTTGTCTTTGCCCGCTTTGTCATATTCAATGTGCTTGGAAGAGACTATGACGCTGCGGTTCTTGCAGCCGGCACCTGCGGCTTTGGTATGGGAGCTACGCCAAACGCCATGGCAAATATGCAGACTCTTACCGAAAAATACAAACCTTCAGTAAAGGCGTATCTGCTCGTTCCCATCGTAGGGAGCATGTTTGCGGACTTTATAAACAGTATTGTCATTACTTTCTTTGTAAACAGACTGTAACAGGCGGATAAATATCGCTTACCGCCGCGGCTTTTGCCCGCGGCGGTTTTTAAAAGCCGCATATAATTCCTTTTGATTGACAGTTTCGATTTTACAATTTATACTGATTTCATCAAGTCCTTAAAGGAGTATGATTATGGATAATTATGTAATATACGTTGATCTTGCATGCGATATGCCAACAGAAATTCTTGATAAATGGGGCGTTAAAAATATCCCTCTTTCTTTTATTTTTGACGATTCCGAGCAGCAGTATTACAGCGAAGATATGTCCGTGGCCGATTTTTATGCCAGAATGCGCGAGGGCGCAGTCGCAAGAACTTCCGCGATAAACTGCGAGACTTTCAGAGAAGCCTTTGAAAAAGAACTGCAGGAAGGGAAGGACGTCATCTATATCGCTTTTTCTTCGGGACTTAGCAATACGTACAACAATGCGCTGATGGTTGCAAAAGAGCTGACGGAAAAATACGAGGGCAGACGCGTGCTCGTTGCGGATTCCAGAGCGGCTTCCGGCGGATACGGCCTTCTGACGTATTTCGCCTGCAAAAAGAGAGACGAAGGAGCTGATATTTCAGAACTTGCCGACTATGTCGAAAGCATCAGGGACAACATCTGCCACTGGTTTACAGTTGACGACCTGGTCTACCTCAAACGCGGCGGAAGGATCAATCCGGCGCTTGCGCTCGTAGGAGGAATGCTCGGTATCAAGCCCGTGCTTCACGTGGACGAAGAGGGACACCTTGTAAAGGAGAGCAATGCGAGAGGACGAAAAGCTTCCGTAAAAGCCATTGCGGATAAATTTGCGGAGCTTGCCGTAGATCCCGGAGATACGATATTTATCTCTCACGGAGATTGTCTTGCGGATGCGGAAGCGCTTGCCGGGATCATTCGGGAGAAATATGGAGCAAAGGACATTACTTTTACTGAAATCGGTCCTATCATCGGCGCGCATTCGGGCCCAGGAACGTTGGCTCTTTTCTTCTTTGCTAAAAACAAATAAGTCATCCATACAGCAATCAAGCCTCTCACTTCATGCTGAGAGGCTTTTGTTTTGCGGTTAAATAGGTTATAATAATTCCGGGAGATTATTATGGCTTTTGACGGGATCACAGTAGCAAATATCGTTTCGGATATGCAGGTTCTGATCGGCGGGCGTATTTCAAAGATCGCCCAACCCGAATCCGACGAGTTGATTCTGACTCTTGCAACTTCGCAGGGACAAAAAAAACTACTTATATCCGCGGGAGCGTCACTTCCGCTGGTCTATTTTACCGAAAAAACAAAACCGGCGCCTATGACGGCTCCGGGTTTTTGCATGCTTCTTCGCAAACATATCGGAAACGCGAGGATCATTTCGGTCACCCAGCCGGGCCTTGAGAGGATCATCCGCATCAGCGCCGAGCACATGGACGAAATGGGAGATCTCGCACAAAAGAGTCTTATAATCGAGCTTATGGGAAAACACAGCAATATCATTTTTACCGATGAAAACGATATTATCATAGACAGCATCAAAAGGATCCCGGCGCATATAAGCTCCGTCAGAGAAGTGCTTCCCGGCAGAAAATATTTTCTCCCGAAGGAGCTTCAGAAAAAGAACCCTCTTGCCGAGAGCAGAGAAGACTTTATCTCGGAGATACTTTTAGATAGGCCTCTTGCAAAGACGCTCGTAGGGACCTACAGCGGGATCAGCCCCGTAATGGCCGAAGAAATATGTCACAGGGCCGGCGCAGACCCGGATCTTCCCGCAAATATAGATAAAGCCGAAAATATATGGAACGCTTTTGAAGGACTTGCGGATCATGTCAGAAGCGGCAGTTTTACCCCGAATATTATATACCGTAACGGTGAACCTATAGAGTTTGCCTCAATAAGGCTCGATATCTACAAAAGCTGTGAAAGCGTCGCGGCAAGAGACGCTTCACAGATGCTTGAAAGCTATTATTCCGAAAAGGAACAAAGGACGCGGATGCGCCAAAAAACCGCCGATCTTCGCAAGCAGACGGACGTTATTCTCTCGCGTGAATCCAAAAAGCTCGATCTGCAGCTTTGCCAGATGAAAGATACTGAAAAGCGCGACAAATACAGATTGTACGGAGAACTGCTTTTTGCTTACGCGCACGAGCTTGGAAGCGGTATAAAACAGGCGACGGTAAGCGATTACAATAACGGCGGCAGTCAGGTCGTCATCCCTCTTGACGAAAGGCTTTCCGTAAGGGAAAATGCCGCAAAATATTATGAGCGGTATCAGAAGCTGTCGCGCACTGCGGCAGCTCTCAGGGAACGTATAGAGATCTCGCGCCGCGAAGTCGAGCACCTGTCCGAGATACGCACCTGGATAGATATGGCTCAGACGGCGCAGGACATAGATGAGATCAAGAAAGAGCTTGTCTCGGCCGGTTTTATCAAAAACCATCCCGCAAAAAAAGAAAAACAGACGAAGGCCGGAGCGGGCGAACCTCTTCATTTCGTAATAGACGGTTTTGACGTATACGTCGGCAAGAACAATTATCAAAACGAATACGTGACTTTCCGGCTTGCCGAGCCGGAGGACTGGTGGTTCCATGCCAAAGGGCGTCCCGGCGCGCACGTTATCGTAAAGACAGGCGGCCGCGAATTGCCTGATTTGATATTTGAAAAGGCGGGAGCTCTTGCCGCAAAATATTCGTCGGCAGGCAGCAAAGAAAAAGTCGATATTGATTATACCAAACGCAAAAACCTGAAAAAACCGCCGGGTTCAAGATGCGGCATGGTCATTTATCATACGAACTTTTCTCTTGTGGCACAGGCTTAAAACTTATGTTATAATAGCGTAGATATATTCATTTTCCGCAAAGGATGAGATCATCAATGATTTACAGCATGACAGGCTTCGGCAGAGGCATCGCGCAGAACGAAAAATACAAGATCACTGCAGAACTAAAATCAGTCAATCACAAATACCTTGATATAAACGTAAAACTTCCTCACAGATTGGCCGGCTTTGAAAACGAGATCCGCGGAATTGTCAAAAACTATGCCGCCAGAGGAAAAATCGACGTTTTTATAGGAGTGGAAGTGTTCGGCGCGGGAGACAGAGCCGTGCGTTACAATTCAGAGCTTGCGAAAGAATATTTCGATATCTTTACACAGATAAAGACCGAGCTCGGTCTTTCAGATGAGATCTCGCTCAAAGACGTGGCTTCAATGCCGGAGGTCGTTACCGTTTGCGAAGCGGACGGAGAAGACGAGGAAATAGCCTCGCTTCTTAAGGAAAGCGTTTCGGCTGCTGCCGTGCTCTTTGCAAAGCATCGCGCCGACGAAGGAGAAAGACTTTCCGGCGATATACTTTTAAAGCTCGACGAGATGCGCAAAAGCGTTGACGAGATAGAAAAGGCTTCGCCGCTGGTCATCGAAAAATACAAAGAAAAGCTTTCGGAAAAGATAAAGGAATATCTCGGGAACGTTGAAATCGACGAAAACCGTATACTTACGGAAGTTGCTGTTTTTGCGGACAAAACCTGCGTGGACGAAGAAACGGTCCGCCTGAAAAGTCATATCGAAAGCATGAAAGAAGCGCTTTTGTGCGACGCGGCAGAGCCTGTCGGAAAGAAGCTTGATTTCATTGCTCAGGAAATGAACAGAGAAGCCAATACGACTCTCAGCAAATCCGGAGATATCGGTATATCGCAGGTGGCTGTTCTTCTGAAAACAACTATCGAAAAGATACGCGAACAGGTTCAGAATATAGAATAAAAGAGGTTTTATGGCAAAAGGAAAACTGATAATCGTATCGGGTTTCTCAGGAGTGGGAAAAGGAACCGTCATATCGGAGCTTCGCCGAAGGCATCCGGACGAGTATGCGTTCTCGGTTTCTGCGACTACACGCGAGCCCAGATTTTGCGAGGAAGAAGGAAAAGATTACTATTTTGTGGATGAGGACGAATTCGAAAGAATGATCCTTGACCATGAGCTGCTCGAGTATACCAGGTACGGATACAATTATTACGGAACACCGCGCGGACCGATTGAAAAGATGCAGTCTGAAGGAAAAAACATTATCCTGGACATCGAGGTAAACGGAATGCAGCAGGTTACCGCAAACGTTGAAAAAGCGCTTACGGTATTTGTAATACCGCCGAGCTGTGAGGAACTGATACAAAGGCTTCGCGGCAGAGGCACCGAAGATGAGGATCAGGTCAGGACCAGGCTCAGCAGAGCCATTCAGGAAGCTTCCTTTGCGGGAGAGTACGGCTGCATCCTCAAAAATACCGATATCGATCAGTGCGTCCGTGAATTCGAGGCGTTTATCGAATCGGGAAAGCAGGACAAAAAAACAAGACTTGAAAACCTTAGCCTTTCGCAGGAGATCTGCGAAGGTATAAAAAGATATATAAAACAAGGAGATTAAAGACCATGATGCTTCATCCTTCCTATAAGGAACTTATGGAAAAGGTAAACGAAGGCTCAACGGACGGCAGCCCCATCGTTCACAGCCGCTATTCGATAGTGCTTGGAACGGCTAAGAGAGCGAGACAGATAACTGCTGCCGAATACAAAAAAGCTGAAAAAGCCAAAAAGAACGGCGAAAAGCCGCCGCTTAGAGACGCCAGCAAAAAAGCTCTTTCAATAGCGGTTGACGAGCTTGACAACGACAAGATCCATATCATCAGCGAAGCCAGTGAAAATTACGAAAGTTACGTAGCTGACGAAGACGGCAGACAATGAAGATTTTTCTGAATTCTCTCGGTTGTGACAAAAATCTTTGCGACGGTGAAGAAATGCTCGGTCTCCTTGCGGAGGCCGGATATCTGTTTACCGACGAGATTTCAGAAGCGGACATAATCATCATAAATTCCTGCTGTTTTATAGGCGACGCGCAGGAAGAAAGCATAAACGCCATAATCGAGGCGGGAGCGTACAAAAAGACCGGACGCTGCCGCATGCTGATAGTTTCGGGGTGTCTCTCGCAGCGCTTTTCCGAAGAAATCATGCGGGAACTGCCCGAAGTTGACGGAATACTCGGAACGGCTTCTTATGGGGATATCGTCCCTCTCATTGAAAAAATCGCCGAAAACGGAAAAACCGGTATTCTCGGGGATATAAATGCTCCGGTTCACGCGGGCAAAAAGAAAGTACTCTGCACCGGAGGCCACTATGCATATCTGAAGATAGCCGAGGGCTGCGACAAAAGGTGTACGTATTGCATCATCCCTTACGTTCGCGGCTCGTACCGCAGCATTCCTATTGAGGAGCTGGTGAAACAGGCAAAAGAGCTTGTGTCGGGAGGAGTCAGAGAACTGATCCTTGTAGCCCAGGAAACCACTCTGTACGGACTTGATCTGTACGGAAAAAAGACGCTCCCGCTTTTGCTTCGAAAACTTTCTGAAATCGAAGAGCTCAGCTGGATAAGACTTATGTACTGTTATCCGGAAGAAATCACGGATGAGCTTCTTGATGAGATCGCATCAAATAAAAAAGTAGTTAATTACCTTGACATCCCCGTCCAAAGCGCGTCCGACGCCGTCTTAAAGGCCATGGGAAGGCGCACCGACAAAGCGTCGCTCGTTCGCACCATAAACCGTATCAGGGAAAAAGTGCCGGATATCGCGCTGAGGACTACTCTTATTTCGGGTTTTCCCGGTGAAACGCAAAGCGACCACGAGGCCACTTTGAAATTTGTTCGGGATATGCGCTTTGACAGGCTCGGAGTATTTCCGTACTCAAAAGAGGACGGGACGCCGGCAGCAAGGATGAAAGGGCAGATTTTGGAATCCGTCAAAAAAAAGCGCAGGGATGAAATCATGACTTTGCAGCAGCAGATTTCCCTTGAAAAGTCAGAGGAATTTGTGGGAAGGCGGCTCAAGGTCTTTATAGAAGGACGCGACACCGAAGATGATATAATAGTTGCAAGGACTTACCGTGACGCGCCCGAGGTTGACGGATATATTTTTATAGATAGTAACAGGGATTTTATCAGCGGAGAGATCGTGACGGTCACGGTGACCGGAGCGACCGAATATGATCTTACGGGAGAATTATCTGATGAAGAAACTGAATTTGCCTAACAAACTTACTGTTTTCAGACTGCTTCTTGTTCCTGTTTTCGTCTTTTTTATACTTATCGACGAAGATCTGGGGCTTGGATCTACGGGAGATTATATAGCTCTTGGCGTGTTTGTGCTGGCAAGTATCACGGACTTTTTTGACGGGTATATAGCCCGTAAAGAAAATCTCGTTACAAATTTCGGGAAATTCATGGATCCTCTCGCGGACAAACTGCTTGTATGTTCCGCTTTTATCTGTCTTTCTTCTATGGGAAGGATACACACGTGGGAGACTGTTATCGTAGTCTGCCGCGAGTTTGTCATCAGCGGGATCAGGCTGATAGCCGCCGAGGACGGAGTAGTTATCTCTGCAAGCATCTGGGGCAAGATAAAGACCGTGGTTTCAATGACTATGATCGTTGCGGTAATTCTTCATCTGCACGTAAATCTTCCTCCCGCGGCAGCGGCTTACTTTGGATGGTGGGCGGTATTTGAACAAATCCTGATCTATGCTTCGGTTATTTTCACGGTCGTTTCCCTGATAGACTATATTTTCAAGAACAGACACGTTCTTAAGGATGAGCTTTTGCTTTAAGACAAGTTATGAAATGGATAGTTCCTCTGTACGTCGGAAAACGTGCTGAAAAAAACAAACAAAAAATCATTCGCGGCATAAAAAAGGGAAAACTGCTTCCCGGAGTTTTTGTGGTCATTCTTTCTCCGGTAAAAGGCAATCAGCTTGAGATCATAACCGCCGCGGAGCTAAAAGAGCCTTATTATGCGGATCGTGATCCGGTCATCATAGGGCTGGCAGCCTCAAAAGACGAGAGCTTTGAAGTGATAAAAGATATAATACAGGATACCTACGACGCTACGGGCGAGGCGGTGGTCCTGGATTATCTGAAAATGAAACAGGCGGACAGGGACGCGGCCGCAAGCGACAAAGCCTGACGGAGATTTATAAATGCTTGGGACGATCGCTGCAATACTTCTTACAATACTCAAGATCATCGGGATCATACTTGCTGTTATAGTGGGTCTGGCGATACTGCTTGTGCTTGCGATCCTGTTTGTCCCGATCAGATACAGTATAAGAGCCGACGGCAGGGCTCCGGATTTTCGCGGCAAAGCTGTCGTATCATGGCTTTTGCATATCGTTTCCGTTTCATTTGCCGTAGATAACGGAACCGCGCTGTATATAAGGATTTTCGGGATACCGATAAAAAAGACCGTTTCAAAATCAGAACCCAAAGAAGATGACGGACGCGATCTGACTGCAAAGATTCTGGATAAGATCTTTCCCGAAAAAAAAGAAGCCGATCCGAAGGTGCAGCCAAAGGCCGCTCCGGTGGCGCAGCCGCAAGAAACCCCGACCATCATCGCGCAGGCGGACAAGGTCCCGGATGATAATAAAGAAGAGCCTGAGAAGGATTCTGTCAGGATCCTTGAAGAGATTGTAAGAGAGACAAGGGAGGCGGAGAGCGCAGAGTCCTTTGTCAAAGAGAGAAAATCATTAAAGCAAAAGATCAAAGACTTTTTGGCGGGCATAAGAGAAAAAATAAAGAGTATTGTTTCAAAACTTTCTGAACTGTACAAAAAAGGCGAAGAAAAATACGAAGAAATAACGGGATTTTTTGAAGACCGTGAAAATCTCGAAGCGATAAATCTTATAAAGAAAAAGCTCCTGCTGCTTTTAAAGCATTACAAACCGCGCAAGATAAAAGGACGGCTCGTGCTGGGCCTTTCTGATCCTTCTCTTACCGGTAAGATCATAGGAGCGTATTATATGTTTTTTGAGCCTCGAAGGAGCTTCCTTGACCTTAAAGGCGAGTTTAAAAGCGAAGTGATCGAAGGCGACATATTCATAAAAGGCCGCGTCAGGTTAAACCACCTGGCTGCTGCGGCAATAGTATTGTACCGAAACAAAAAGATCAAGTCTTGGATAAAAAAGGAGGACTGATATGGCAGGAAATGGTTCGTTCGGAAGCGTAGTAAGCAGTCTGCTTGAGGGACTTAGCGGTTACGCGTCGGCAAAGACCGTTATCGGAGATCCGATAAAAGTCGATGATACGGTACTGCTCCCTCTTGTTGACGTCAGCATAGGCATCGGCGCGGGAGCTGCGGTAAACTCCGAAAAAAAACGCGACAGAGAAGCGGGAGGCATGGGCGCAAAGCTTTCTCCCACGGCGATTTTGATGATAAAAAACGGCGCTGTGAGGATACTGAATATCAAGGATCAGACCACGGCAATGAAAGCGCTTGATATCATCCCCGAGGTCGTAAACCGTTTTGCGGGAAAGACAAAGATCGACGACGAAGATCTTGCCCGTGAAGTAAACGACGCAAAAGAAGAAAAGACAGTTGAATAAAGCCGGAATCTTCCGGCTTTATTTTAAGATGCTGTTTTTGTTTTTTTATTGAGGCTTTAAACAGATATTCGGATTTACGTCATGTATTGAGATTTCTTTGTTCAGGAATCTCTGGTATGTTTCGCAGATCTGTGCGACATTGCTGCCGAAAGCGACCTGTTCGCCTTTGTGCAGCCAAAGAATCTTGTTGCACAGCGACTGTACCTGCTCGATAGAGTGAGATACGAAAAGCGTCGTGGCGCCTCCGGCGATGATCTCTCTCATCTTGTTTTCGCTTTTTACTTTAAATGCGCCGTCTCCGACTGACAATACCTCATCCAGGATCAGTATTTCGGGCTTTACCATACTTGCTATGGAAAAAGCGAGACGGCTTTTCATTCCGGAAGAAAGCTGCCTGAAAGGTCTGTCTTCAAATTCCCAAAGATCCGCAAAGTCTATAATGTCCTTATAAGTATCATTCATAAACTGCCGCGTATAGCCAAGGAGCGCTCCGCGAAGGAAGGTGTTCTCTTTGATGTTGAGCTCCGGGTCAAAACCGCTGGCAAGCTCCAAAAGCGCGGCTATGTTTCCTTCTCTGTGAATGGATCCTTCGGTGGGGATCATGATCCCTGAGATCGCTTTGAGCAGCGTGGATTTCCCTGCGCCGTTTGTTCCGATGATACCGAGCATATCGCCTTTTTCAAGCTTGAACGTGACATGCCTGTCCGCCCAGAATTCGCGGACTTTATATTTTCCGGTGATTTTTTTGATGACAAAGTCCTTTAAGCCTATATCTTTAAAATCGCCGGTCTTATATCTTATTGAAACGTCTTTTACGTCTAATACGCTCATATATGCTCCTGTTTTATACGTAATAAAGGAATTTATGATTGAACTTTTTGTACATAAAGCATCCGATCAATATAGCGGTGACCGAATAAAAAATCATAAGTCCGTGATGAATGATTCCGGGTATCTCGCCGTAAATAACTATCCGGCGAAAATATTGTATAAATACGTAAACCGGGTTCAGGTAGAAGATCTTCGGATTTGCGTAATTTGAAACGTCATAGAAAATGGCGGACATATACATGATAAGCTGCAAAAGTACGCGCCAGAGATAACTCATATCACGGAAAAAAACATACAGCGCGGACAGGATCATTCCGACGCCGAGGTTGAATATCAGCAGAAAAACGATCGGAATGATGAGCAGGAAAAATTTCCAGGTAAAAGTGATATTGTCTATAAAGCACATGATAAAGAATATTATCAATGTGAGTCCGAAATTTATCAGAGTCTGTACGTTTTTTGAGAGAAGAAACAGATATTTGGGTACGTTTACCTTGGTAAAAATATGGGCGTTGGCACGAAGCGCCTGCATGCCCTGAGTGGTCGATTCGTTGAAGTAGGAAAAAATAATGTTGCCGCAGAACAGATACGTGGTGTAATGCGACATTGTCCTTCCGAAAAACTGGGTAAATACCAGACGCATTATTATCAAAAGAAGCAGCGGCTGAAGCATGCTCCAGCCCATTCCGAGAACTGTTCCTTTATATTTTGTTTTAAAATCACGGGAAACAAGCTCTTCGAAAGAAAACTTGTTTTTCAGGATCTTATCTTTAATAGTTTCGATATCACTTTTTTTGCTCATCTTAAATGATACTCCGTAAACCTTTTGATCCGCATAATTGTATCAAAAGAAAAAGCATTATTCAAGAGCGCGATTTTTTGCGATATGTGCTATATTATATCAGTATCTTAAAAGGTGAAAATAATGAACGTTCTTGTGATCGGAGGCGGCGCGGCCGGAATGATGGCGGCGGCAGCGGCGTCGGAGGCGGGGGCTGACGTGATCCTCGCTGAAAAAAACGAAAAGCTCGGAAAGAAGATCTACATCACCGGAAAGGGCAGATGCAATTTTACCAATGCGTGCCTTCCGGATGATTTTCTTGCCAATGTAACTGGCAACCCCAGATTTATGTATTCGTCGTTTTGCGCTTTTGACAATCGCGCCGTCATGGACTATTTCGAAAAAAACGGACTGAAAATAAAAGTCGAGCGCGGAAACCGCGTTTTCCCGTTGTCTGACAAAGCCTCTGACGTAACCAGGACTCTTGAAACTGTCCTGCGTAAAAACCGCGTCAGAATAATGCTGCGCGCGAACGCAAAGGAGCTTCTCATAAAAGGCGGAGCCGCCGCAGGAGCTATCGTCGACACCCCCGAAGGACAAAAAACGATCAGGGCGGACAAAGTCATCGTAGCTACGGGCGGTCTGTCTTACCCGTCCACCGGCAGTGACGGCGACGGCTACCGCTTTGCAAAGGCGCTCGGGCACAGGATCGTAAATACTTTTCCGTCGCTTGTTTCGCTGCGCGCAAAGCTGCCCGGAGATATGAGCGTTCGGGATATGGCCGGGCTTTCCTTAAAAAACGTAAGGCTTTTGGTCTATGACGGAAAAAAGAAAAAATACGATGGGATGGGCGAAATGCTTTTTACTCACGAAGGTATCAGCGGTCCGATAGTGTTGAGCCTGAGCGCTATGCTGGACAAAAAATATCTTGAGTCCGAGACCGCGTTAAGAGGTCTTGAGACGAGTATCGACTTTAAACCCGCTCTAAGTCTGAAAACGCTTGATGACAGGCTGCTTCGGGAGCTGGACGAGGCAAAGAACAAAAACGTAAAAACAGTAATGCGCAGGCTCCTTCCGGAAAGCGCGATCACGGCGGTGCTTATGCAGGCAGGCGTTCCTGCAGAGCTCGCGGTTCACGAGCTGACCCGTCAGCAGAGGGGCGGGATATGCAATGCTCTCAAAAATTTCAGATTGATACTTACCGGTCTTGGGGGATATAATGAAGCGGTCGTTACAAGAGGCGGAATAGACGTAAAAGAAATCGATCCCGCGACTATGAGATCAAAGCTGATCCCCGGCCTGTACTTTGCCGGAGAGGTTCTGGATATAGACGCTCTTACGGGCGGATTTAATTTACAGCTTGCCTGGTCAACCGGCCATGCTGCTGGAAAGGGTGTGATGAATGAATAAAAACATAGCGATCGACGGACCGGCCGGAGCCGGAAAAAGCACTATCGCAAAGCTGCTTGCGAAAAAGCTCGGGCTCGTTTACGTAGATACCGGAGCGATGTACAGGGGTCTTGCCGTTTTCTTCCTTCGCAAAAAGCTTTCTGCTGACGATGAAAAGGAGATCAGCAGGGCGGCCGCAGAGGCGACTGTTACGATAAAATACGAAAACGGCGTCCAGCAGGTATATCTGAACGGCGAAAACGTAACTGCATATCTTCGCAGCGAAGAAACCGGAAAAATGGCTTCAGCGTCGTCGGTTTATCAGGCGGTCAGAGACAGGCTGCTGGATCTGCAGCGCGATCTTGCGGCTTCTACCCCGGTCGTGATGGACGGAAGAGACATAGGAACGGTAGTTCTTCCCGACGCTTCCCTGAAAATATTCCTTACCGCCACGGTAGAGGAACGCGCCCGCAGGCGTATAAACGAGTTAAAGGAAAAAGGCCTTGAAGTGGACGAAGAGCAGATCAGAAAAGACATCGCTGAAAGAGACGAACGCGATATGAACCGCCCGATCGCCCCGCTTCGTCAGGCGAGCGACGCGGTGCTGCTCGACAGCTCCGACATGAGCATCGAAGAAGTAGTGGATGAAATCATCCGGCTGTATAAAGAAAAAAATCCGGTATGAAAATTTACACATCCCCATGTAAATTTTGCGGACAAAACAGAAAAACCCACTGTTTATGCGGGTTTTGATTGATTTTTAAAATCGAAACATTACAGAGTGTTTGTAAAAAATGGCAGAAGTGATACTTGCAAAAACTGCCGGCTTTTGCTTCGGAGTAACAAAAGCGGTGGAAAAGGTCTATGAACTGGCGGCGGAAAGTGACGGCGCCATATATACTTACGGGCCGATAATCCATAACGACGAGGTCGTAAAAGACCTGAAGTCGCGCGGAGTAAAAGCGGTGACCATGGAAGAAGCGCTTTTGCTCGGCAAAGGAGATACCGTGGTAATCAGATCACACGGAATAACCGCGTCCGAGGAAGAAAAACTGAAAAAAACAGGAGTTCGTCTTATCGACGCCACCTGTCCTTTCGTGAAAAAAATTCATAAAATAGTTTCCGAAGCGTCAGACCCGGACGAGACTCTCATCGTCGTGGGTGACCCTGACCACCCGGAAGTTCGCGGAATAAAATCCAGATGCGGCGAAAAAGCCTTTATCATAAAGGATTTGGAGGCTATAAATACTTTGCCGAAGCTTAAAAAAGTTAAAATAGTCAGTCAGACCACTTTCAACTATGAGAAATTTCAAAAAATTGTTGATAAAATGCGGTCTAACTGTTATTATACTTCTGTTATGAACACAATTTGTAATGCTACGCAGGAACGGCAATCGGAGGCGCGCAGCATCGCTTCCGGCGTGGACGCTATGATTGTGATTGGAGACCAAAACAGCTCCAACACGCAGAAACTCTATGAAATATGTCGGTCAGAGTGCAAAAACACTTGTTTTGTGCAGACTGTTGCAGATCTAAAACAGATCGAATTTCCTGAAGTACAGAGAGTAGGAATAACAGCAGGGGCAAGCACCCCGGGAATAATTATTCAGGAGGTTTTGATTTATGTCAGAACAAAGCTTTGAAGAATTGTTTAACGCGGAAGAAACCGTCCGCATCTACAACGGCGCTGTTGTCACCGGCAAAGTTATTGACGTAAAAGAAAACGAGATCATTCTTGACATCGGTTACAAGACCGAAGGCGTCGTAACGAAAGAGGAGTATTCAAACGATTCTCAGGTTGATCTGCTTAGTGCCGTTCATGTAGGCGACACCATGGAAGTAAAAGTTATCCGTTCAAAGGATAATGACGGACAGGTCGCGCTCTCCTATAAGAGACTTTCCCAGGACAGGGTTTCAAAGGCTCTCGAAGAACCCTTCGAGAATCAGACCGTGCTTACCGGAAAAGTCACTCAGGTCGTAAAGGGCGGACTTTCGGTGGATTATCAGGGAGCTCAGGTATTTATCCCTGCCAGCCTTGTATCGGATAGATTTGAAAGAAATCTTGAAAAATACAAAGATCAGGAAGTTGAATTCGTTATCATCGAGTTCAATCCCCGTAAGCGTCGTATTGTCGGCGACCGCAAGCAGGTTGTGACCGCACAGAAAGAAAAAGCTTGGGAAGAGCTTATGGGACGTGTTTCCGAAGGAATGGTCGTTACCGGAAAGATCAAAAACTTCACCGATTTCGGCGCCTTTATCGATATAGGCGGAGCTGACGGACTGCTTCATGTGACAGAAATGAGCTGGGGCAGGATCGACAATCCCAGAAAGATCTACAAGGTCGGCGATGAGGTTGAGGCTTATATCAAGGAGATCAAAGACAAGAAGATCGCGCTTTCCGTCAGATTCCCCGAAACCGATCCTTGGAAAGAGGACGGCCCTTACAAAGTAGGCAGCATCGTAAAAGGAAAAGTTGCCCGCATGATCGACTTCGGCGCTTTTGTAGAGCTTGAACCCGGCATTGACGGACTTCTGCATATTTCCCAGATTTCTCACGATCATATCGCAAAGCCCTCTGACGTGCTTTCGATAGGCGACGAGGTAACCGCTGAAGTTATTCTCTTCAATCCAGAAGAGCACAAGATCAGCCTCAGCGTAAAGAAGCTTCTTCCGGTACCCGAAAAGGACGAGGAGCAGGAGCTGACTGAGACGGATGATACAGCGGCACAGACGCAGGAAGTTCAGACGGCAAAGGAAGCCGAAGAGGAGAGTGCAAAGACAGAGCAGACCCCTCAGACCGAAGAAAACGAGCAAAAAGAGGACTGATAGGAATATGTCAAAAAAATCAATAAGTATAATGCTTCTTGGCATACTTGTTGTTTTTGCAGCAGGATGCAGCCTCTTCGGACACAGCTACGATCCCACGACGACAGGGATTTACGTATCTGACGACCGCACGATACTGTCAGCCGAGATTACGGACTTCGACAATTCAAAATATGAAGAGCCCAGATACAGTGAAGACGAACTGAGAGACTTTGTTGAAAAGACAGTCGATGAATACAATCAAAAACAGACTGACGGCGAGGAAAAAGTTTCAATAGAAAAACTGAGCGTTGACGATACTACAGCGACCCTCATCCTCAAATATGCCGGAGCTGCGGATTATCTTGAATTCAACGGAGTGTCTGAAGCGGTTCCCATCAAAAATCTCATCGTGGGAAGCGTAAAAGACGGAATAGATTCCGGCGTGGACTTTTCCGGAATGCTGGACTTTGATGGAAATCCCGCAGACGCTGCCGCGATAAAAGAAAACACCGAATACACGCTGGTGCTTTTCAAAGGAAATACGGAGCTGCAGTGTGAAGGCAAGATTCAGTTCTATTCTGAAGGCCTGAAAAAAACGGATGATTATACCGTAACTTCGTCTGACGAAGAAACCAGTTTTGTAATATTCAAGTAAATTAAATAAACCCAAAGATCGGCATGGCGGAAGTATCATGCCGATTTTCGGGTTTTTATGACTGAAAGGAAGCTTGTCATGGAAAAAACAATGGAAAAGATCGTTGCTCTCGCAAAAAACAGAGGTTTTGTATATCCGGGATCCGAGATATACGGCGGTCTTGCAAATACGTGGGATTACGGAAATCTCGGCGTGGAGCTCAAAAATAACGTCAAAAAAGCCTGGTGGAAGATATTTGTCCAGGAAAATCCTTACAACGTAGGGCTTGACGCCGCTATTCTTATGAATCCGACCACATGGGTGGCTTCGGGACATCTCGGCGGTTTTTCGGATCCGCTTATGGACTGCAAACAATGTAAAGCCCGCCACCGCGCGGATAAACTTATCGAAGACTACGCTGCCGCCAACAACACCAACGACAATCCCGCGGCGTGGACTTTCGAAGAGATGTCGGCATTTATCAAAGAACATAATATTGCCTGCCCCGTGTGCGGCGGACACGAATTTACAGATATAAAGAAATTCAATCTTATGTTTAAGACTTTTATCGGGGTTACCGAAGACACGTCTTCGACGGTTTATCTTCGTCCCGAAACGGCGCAAGGGATTTTCGTTAATTTCCCGAACGTTCAAAGGGCGTCGCGTAAAAAACTGCCGTTCGGTATAGCGCAGATAGGTAAATCCTTCCGCAACGAAATTACCCCCGGAAACTTCGTATTCAGAACGCGCGAATTCGAGCAGATGGAGTTGGAATTTTTCTGCAAGCCCGGCACGGATTTAGACTGGTTTAAGTACTGGAAAGATTACTGCCACAAATTCCTTTTGGATTTAGGGCTAAAAGACGAACATTTACGCCTTCGCGACCACGAAAAGGAAGAACTTGCGTTCTATTCAAAGGCGACGACCGACTTTGAGTTCCTGTTCCCCTTCGGCTG
>DFFO01000055.1:3799-13727 GCA_002369255.1 Lachnospiraceae bacterium UBA3774 | reverse complement strand
GATGCTTGTGACAAAGCAGCTGCTGTGCGTCAGTTCATACAAATACTGCCGCATTCTTTTATGAATGGTCCGGTCGCGCCTTTCGATCGCAAATTTTGACTCAAAAATCGTTTCATCCTGAAAAACATTGTCAGAAAAAAGAACCGCCCCGTCTGACAAAAGCCTTTTTATCAGCGGCAGCCAGACTACATACTGAGCCTTTGCGGCGTCCATAAAGATTAGATCGAACTCCCCGTCTAACCGCTGCAGCTCCTTAGCGGCGTCGCCAAGGATGAGGCTGATTTTTTTGCCGTCAAGAAGACCTTCTTTTTTTGCCCGCTCTATGTTTGCAATGGCAAGACGGTAGTTTTCTTCTTTTTTTTCGATGCTGACCGTTTCGCAGCCTTCGCCGGCAGACATTGTCATCAGGATGGCGCTGTATCCTATCGCCGTTCCGACTTCAAGGATACGCAGAGGCTTTTTTATTTTTGTTACAGTCTGCAAAAATGACACCGTATCTTTTTTTGCAATGGGAATATTGTGTTCCCCCGCAAAAACTTCGATGTCATTTATCACATTGTTTTGTTCTGTCTCAAGGCTGTGCAGATATGATGATATTCTTTCACGATCCATTTTTATAGTCAGTCGTAAAGCCCCAGATATTCTTTTTCGGTAGTTTCCGCTTCGACCTCGTCACATATTGATTTTATCAGTTCCCGCGGCGTCATGGAAGTATTGAGCGTATATTCTCCGGGCATTACCTTGTAAGACGAGCTTGTAAAAAACCGTATCTGGATCCCGAAAACGGAAGCGTCCTTTACGAGACCTTTTTGCTCAAAAAGCTTCGCGACCGTATCATTTGACATATTTTCCGTAATAAGGACCTTTACTTCTTTGCCGGGAGCCTCATCGACCGCTTCCTGCGAAAACAGGCCGTAACCGAAGCGATACATTTTCCCGACAACAAAAAAAATCACGGTAATAAGCAAAACAATAACGAGGATCCTGAATAAGACCGACCCCGCCATTTTGCCCACCATTGCCTTTCTCTTTTTTGTTCCGGCGGACTGCTGTTTTGTTTTTACGGTTTTTCCTGCTGCCATATTAAAACTCTATATCAGCGTCTTCCACAAGCTCGGCAAATATGCCGGCAAGATAATCAAGCTCATGTTCGTCCGAAACCGGTTCATAAATGCTTTCCGATGAGCCGGGGTCTGAAACGTCCTTCAATATATAACATTCGCCGTCTCCTACCGCCCTATCGGACGCAAGCACATAATCCACGCCGCCGAGTCTCGTGGTTTCGAGCACAAATAATTCTATTTCGTCGTTATCACCTTTAAAAGTAAGTTTTTCCATATAATTGTCCTGCCTTACGGCAGATCCTCATCCTTTCCGCCGCCGCTGATATAGTCCATATAATTTTGCAGTATCAGCTGAGCTGCAAGCTGATCTATGATCTGTTTTCGCGAGGCTCGGTCTTTTTTAAAGCCTGTCTCATCGAGTATTTCCTGCGCCCGGGCGGTGGTCAGCCTCTCATCCCACAAAATAACAGGGAGCCCGACGCGTTTTGTAAGCCTGTCCCGAAATTCGAGAGTCTTTAGCGCCCGCTCCCCCAAAGTATCGTTCATATTTACCGGAAAGCCGAGTACGATCTTTTCTATGTGATATTCATCAATAATGGCCTCAAGCGCGGCAAAAGTCTGACGGAGTTTGTTTTCCGACTTTCTTTTGATCGTGGTCAGACACTGTGCTGTCATCATCAAGGGATCCGTAACCGCCACCCCGATGGTCACACTCCCGTAGTCAAGGCCTAATATACGCATATCAATCCTTTCTGAAAATCAATATGCTTCCTGCTTTGACTGGATGTAAGTAGAAACAAGCTCCTCGAGAAGCTCGTCTCTGTCGACTTTTGATATCATCGCACGCGCTCCTCCGTAGCTGGTAATATAAGTCGGATCGCCGGACATGATATAACCGACAATCTGATTTACAGGGTTGTAGCCCTTTTCAACAAGCGCCTGATAAACTCTCTCAAGCACTTCGCTGACCGGCACCCGAAGAGCCTTTAATGAAGGTATGTCCTGTGTTCCTCTTTCTGCCATATCTGCCTCTTTTAACCTATTATTACGTCAAAACAATCTGTTATTTATTCTAATACAATTTGCAGGCGCACGCAAGTGCCTGTTTTGTGAAAAAACGGTAAAGTCCGCGCTTACTGATCACGCGGCAAAACGCTTCAGCTGCGGTCACCGAGTTTTATCGCGCTGTATGAGGTTCTGACAATGCGCTCTATTTCATCCTGCTCAAGACCCATCAGATCGGATAGTTCTTCGAGCGTGGCGGGCCGTTCATGTTCTTCCTCGAAATCGCGCGTGATCTCAAGCAGCCTGTTGGCCTCTGCCTCAAGTTTTCCGGCAGCGAGTTTTCCGCGTCCCTCCGCCTCTACAAATTCATTGATCGCATGATCTATGGCCTTTGCAATATACTCTTCAAAATCCGACGCTACCCTCTCCTGTTCGTAACGGATAACCGCTTCCATCAGCGCCACGTTTGCTTCCGCAACAAGCTCGTCAGCAAGAGCTCCGGACTCTTCATATTTTGCAGCCTGTTCTATCGCAAACCGAAGGTTTCCTTCCACCAGCCGTGTCTTTGCCGAGGCGTCGCCTTTTATAAGTCTGTCGGCCAAAAAAGCGTTTTCCTCTTTTGTGCACGGCTCCACCGTAGAAATGTCATCGATGTATTTTTTTAAGAAATCAGCCATTGTCGTCTCCTTTTTTTCAGGGCAGCAGATAATTCGCAAGCACTCTGTTGCTTACGTCTATACCTTTTGAAGTCAGTTTTATCACGCCTTCTTTTCTTGTGATAAATCCGGTATCTTCCAGGCGCTTTGTCACCCCACCGTAAAGCTCGTCAAAAGATTTTCCGAAGGTTCTTTCAAACTCTCCCGTAAAAACGCCCCGATCCATGCGAAGACCGAGAAACATAAATTCCTCCATTGTTTCCTTCAGGCTTTGCGGCTCGCACGTTTTAAATGATCTGTATGCGTCTTTTACAAAATCGCGGTACCCGTCAAATGACCGCGGATTTGAAAAGCGTTTTCTATCAAGATACGACGAAGCGCCAAGTCCCAGGCCCAGATAGCTTTTCATCGTCCAATAAACTGTATTGTGGCGGCATTGCCTGCCGGGTTTTGAGTAGTTCGATATTTCATATCTTTCGTATCCGTTTTCTGAAAGATAGCTGTGTGTGTAATGATACATCTTGCGGTCAAGTTCTTCGTCCGGAAGCGCCGATCTGCCCTTTGCGCCCAAGTAGCGCTCATAGAAAGGCGTATTTTCCTCGATTATCAGACTGTATGCGGAAATGTGATCCGGAGCGAGCTCTACGGTCTTTTTCAGCGTTTCTTTCCAACTGTCCATAGTCTGCGTCGGAATTCCGCTCATCAGGTCTACGTTTATGTTGTCAAAGCCAAGGCGCCTGGCCAGTGCAAAATTCGATCTGAATTCTTCAAAGCTGTGGATCCTGCCCAAAAGCCTTAGCTCGTTTTCATCCGCCGACTGCAGTCCGAGGGAAAGACGGTTTACTCCGGCGCTTCTATAGGCCTTTAGCTTTTCTTCATTCAGGGTTCCGGGATTGCATTCCACGGTTATCTCGGCGTCATCCGAAATATCAAAGCTGTCGAAAAGCTGCTGTGTAATGCGGTTAAAATGCGGGATTTCGAGGACGGAAGGCGTGCCGCCGCCAAAGAATATGCTCTTTACTTTATAAATATACGAAAGAGGCTCAAACGCACGTATCTCTTTTTGAAGAACACGGGTATAATAAGCCCTTTCTTCAGGCGATGAAGCCGCGGAAAGGAAATCGCAGTAGTCGCATTTTTTTATGCAAAACGGAATATGTATATAAATGCTGAGATCTTTTTTCTGCATTACCGTTCCTTTATGTTTCGTCAAGTTTCAGTACGCTCATGAAAGCTTTTTGAGGTATTTCCACGCTGCCTATCTGACGCATGCGCTTTTTGCCCTCTTTTTGCTTTTCGAGGAGCTTGCGCTTGCGCGATATATCTCCTCCGTAACATTTTGCGAGAACGTCCTTGCGGACTGCTTTTACGGTTTCACGAGCGATTATTTTGCTCCCTATCGCCGCCTGTATCGGTATTTCAAACAGATGCCTGGGAATCTCTTCTTTGAGCTTTTCGCACATCTTTCGGCCTCTTTCGTAAGCAGTCGCTTCGTGAACGATAAACGAAAGCGCGTCCACCTCTTCGCGGTTTACAAGTATGTCGAGCTTGACCATCTCTGATTTTACGTAGCCCTTCAGTTCATAGTCAAACGAGGCATAACCGCGCGAGCGTGATTTTAAGGCGTCAAAAAAGTCGTATATGATCTCATTGAGCGGAAGCTCGTATTTCAAAAGCGCCCTTGTTTCTTCAATATATTCCATGCCGAGGTATATTCCCCTGCGCTCGGTGCAAAGCTGCATGATAGGTCCGATAAACTCGGTCGTTACCATGATTTCCGCGGAAACAAAGGGTTCTTCGATAAAATCTATTTCCGAAGGATCAGGGAGATTGGTAGGGTTTGTCAGTTCTATCATCTCGCCGTTTGTCTTGTGGACGTGGTATATAACGCTCGGCGCGGTAGTGACAAGATCCATATCGTATTCGCGCTCAAGTCTTTCCTGAACTATCTCAAGGTGCAAAAGCCCGAGAAATCCGCATCTAAAGCCGAATCCAAGCGCCACGGAGGTCTCCGGCTCATACTGGAGCGCCGCGTCGTTTAGCTGTAGTTTTTCAAGAGCGTCGCGAAGGTCCGGATATTTTGCTCCGTCTGCCGGATACAGGCCGCAATAAACCATCGGCAGCACCTTTTTGTAGCCGGGGAGAGCCTTGTCGCACGGACGCTCCGCCTCCGTGATGGTATCGCCCACACGCGTGTCCCTGACGGTTTTTATGCTGGCAGTAACATATCCTACCATTCCCGCAGAAAGCTCCTCGCAGGGGATAAACCGCCCCGCGCCGAAATAACCTGTCTCTACCACTTCATATTCGGCGCCGGAGGCCATCATTTTTATTTTCATTCCCTGTCTGATCGTGCCTTCCATTATACGGAAAAAAGCGATCGCGCCCTTGTACTGATCATAGAGCGAATCAAATATCAGCGCTTTTAACGGGGCTTTGGGATCGCCCTTGGGAGCCGGCAGTCTTTCGACTATCGCCTCTAACACTTCTTCAACGTTCAGGCCGGTCTTTGCGGATATTCTCGGCGCGTCCTGAGCCGGAAGTCCGATAACGTCTTCTATTTCATCGATGACTCTCTGAGGATCCGCGCTCGGAAGGTCGATCTTGTTTATCACCGGAAGTATCTCAAGGTCATGATCAAGCGCAAGATATACATTTGCGAGAGTCTGCGCCTCTATTCCCTGCGCCGCGTCCACAACAAGTATCGCTCCGTCGCAGGCGGCAAGACTTCTGGAAACTTCGTAATTAAAATCCACGTGGCCGGGAGTATCGATAAGATTGAACATATACTCGTTTCCGTCCTTTGCCTTGTAGGAAAGACGGACGGCCTGTGATTTTATGGTGATCCCGCGTTCGCGTTCTATATCCATATTGTCGAGGATCTGGCTTTGCATTTCGCGTGAAGAAAGCAGACCCGTCATTTCTATCATCCGGTCTGCAAGCGTGGATTTGCCGTGATCTATATGAGCTATGATGCAAAAATTTCTGATTTTTTTCATTTGATTGTCGCTCACCGGTTTTGTTCCTTTCAGGGAGGGGAATAAATCAATTTATTATAACAAACAAAAAGCGGAAAATCTATCTTTCCGCTTTTTATCTTTAATGAACCGCGGCAAGTGACCGCATTTTTTAATGGATCGTTTTTACAGCAGACCGCCTACCGCAATAAACAACGGCGCAAAAACCAGAGATACGACCGTCATCAGCTTTATAAGAATATTGATCGAGGGGCCGGACGTGTCTTTGAACGGATCGCCTACGGTATCTCCGACTACAGCGGCTTTGTGCGCTTCGGAACCTTTTCCGCCGTGATGGCCGTCTTCGATATATTTTTTTGCATTATCCCACGCGCCGCCCGAATTGCTCATAAATACGGCAAGCAGAACTCCGGTAACAAGAGATCCGGCGAGCAGTCCGCCGAGCGCCTGTGTTCCAAGCAGCAGGCCCACGGCAATAGGCGCCAATATAGCCATGACCCCCGGAATGAGCATTTCTTTTAAGGCTGCCGTGGTGGATATGGATACGCAGCTCTTGTAATCCGGTTTTGCTTTGCCTTCCATGATGCCGGGTATAGTGCGGAACTGGCGGCGAACCTCTTCGATCATTTTGTTTGCGGCCTTTGACACGGAGTCCATAGTCAGCGCAGAGAAGACGAAAGGCAGCATTCCGCCTATAAGGATTCCTATCGTTACGTTTGAGTCAAGAATATTGATGCTGTCAATTCCGACGGAATTTGCATATGAGACAAACAGCGCGAGCGCGGTAAGGGCGGCAGAGCCTATGGCAAAGCCTTTCCCCATGGCCGCCGTGGTGTTTCCGACAGCGTCAAGCTTGTCTGTTATCTCGCGCACATCCTCGGGAAGTCCCGACATTTCGGCTATTCCGCCGGCATTATCGGCTATAGGGCCGTAAGCGTCCACGGCTACGGTGATCCCCGTAGTCGAGAGCATTCCCACCGCGGCAAGCGCGATGCCGTAAAGCCCGCAGAATTTGTACGAAATGAATATCCCCACGCATATCATAATGATGGGAACAGCTGTAGACATCATGCCTACTGCAATTCCGGAAATGATCGTGGTCGCCGAACCCGTCTCTGACTGGTGGGCTATTTTCTTTACGGATCTGTAATCGCCTGACGTATAAACCTCGGTGACAAAACCTATTATAAGTCCGACAACAAGGCCTGCAATAACAGCGATCGCCGGCTTAAGGCTTTTTTCGAACATCAGATAACTCAAAGCGAGCGAACCGCAGATTACAAGAACCGCGGAAACGTATGAACCGGCTTTGAGCGCCGCATGAGGATTTGACCCTTCCCTCCCTCTGACAAAGAAGGTTGCGATAACGGAAGCTAAAATTCCCACAGCAGCTATTGCAAGCGGATAGAGTATGCCGTTTGAATTCGGGGAGCTGACCGAGCCTCCGGCAAAAAGCGCGCCGAGGGTAATCGCCGAGATGATCGCTCCTACATATGATTCGAACAGATCTGCGCCCATGCCCGCTACGTCGCCTACGTTATCGCCTACGTTGTCAGCAATGACGGCGGGATTACGGGGATCGTCTTCGGGAATGCCCGCTTCGACTTTTCCGACAAGATCCGCGCCGACGTCGGCGGCCTTGGTATAAATACCGCCTCCTACACGTGCAAAAAGCGCAACTGATGAAGCTCCGAGACTAAATCCGAAAAGAATGGAATAGTTTCCGGTGATAATATATATCAGACTGCAGCCAAGAAGGCCAAGGCCTGCGACGCACATTCCCATGACCGAGCCGCCGGAAAAGGCTACCGCAAGAGCTTTGTTTATGCCGTAATCCTTAGCTGCCGCAGCAGTGCGGACGTTTGCCCGCGTAGCGGTGTTCATTCCGAAATAACCGGCCGCTACAGAAAATACGGATCCGATAAGATAACAAACTGCGGTATCCCATCCGATTCCGAAGCCGAGGCCCAAAAACAGCGCCGCAACAAAAAATACCAAAATACGATATTCAGCAAACAAAAAAGCCCTGGCTCCCCCTCTGATTGACGCAGAAATCTCCTGCATCCGTTCGGTCCCCATGGGCTTTTTTAAAACACTTACCGCTCTATATACGGCGAAAGCCAGTGCCAATAACGCAAGTAATGGCACGGCATAAAATAATGCCTGAGTCATAAATCCCTCCCTGCATAATACTTATAACGTGTAAGGTATTTTACAAAACTTTTACGATTATTTCAACACACTTTTTAAGAGATTTACGCTCATAATTACTTTTATTATCCGGTCGTCTGCTTTTGTTTTCAGATAGCTCCAGATAGTTTAAGCGCACCGAAAACCGATATCGCAAGAACCGCAACGGAAAGCATGATCGCTGCAACATTTATGGTTCCGTAGCCGCCATCTTCTCCGGCCGCGCCGCCTCCCACGGAGGCAGGAATAAGGTCCGCTTTTCGAAGAGATATAACCACGGGCTTATACAGCAGCATGGTAATTGCAGCGTTTATTCCGCCTTTTACGAGATTGAACGGCAAAAACAGCGTCGGAAGCATAGCGGCGACTGCCTCTCTGGGATATCCCATATAAATCGGAGTCAGAAAATAGTTCCAAAGCAGCATAAGGACCGTCATGGAAAAAACTCCGCAGATAAGTCCGATCGCCGCGCCGCCGAGAGTGCGTTTTTTCTTATAGATAAACGCCGCCACACACGCAAAACCCGCAGACGCGATAAAGTTCATCGCAGCTCCGATAATGCCCGTAGTACCCACAGTGATCGCCTCAAGCAGGCATACCACAAACGCTGTGATCAGCGCCGTAAGCGGTCCGTAAATGAAGCCGAGAACGGTTATTATCACGTCTTTGGGATCGTATTTTAAGAAATCCGCAATCGGAATTTTGATGAACAGCATCGCAAGATAAGCAAGCGCCGACATCATACTGATGATAATGAGTTTTTTTGTCTGTGATTCTTTCATTCTTCTCCTCCCATCCAGACTATACTGTCGGTTCCGGAATTTCGCCGGATCAACCGCACTTTGCGGTTCGCGGACTGTACCGCCGGTGGGGATTTTCACCCCGCCCCGAAGATTTACGAAATGGATTTTACTGCCATGCAGTTGTTTTTGCAACTATTATTTTAAAAAACTCAGCTCATATCAATCCGCCGGTTCGGGCGATGGCGCGTTTTTCATTATAAGGGCCTTTCCGATATATTCGTCCGTCTCAAAATACGTGCGGGTTCTGACGGATTTGACGTAATACAATGTCATCAGCACCAGATTTGCGCAGAGTCCTATCACATTTCCGATGAACCCCCATGCATTATCCACAAGGTGAAGTACGCCGAGCGAACTGTAGGCGATAATGAGCATGATGTTGCTTATCAATACGCCTCCGATACACGTGATTACAGCAATCTGATACGTTTTCAAAAAATCTGTCTTTTTTCCTATGATCATCGTCATCGACCAGATCATTAATGCTCCTGCGGAAAGCAGTGCGAGGGCGTTGACGATAATAGCTACTGTAAACAAACCCGAGTATTCGAAGCCTTCTGTATTATCAACAATACTTCTTATTCCATATGAAATATTCGAGATGCCGCCAATAAACCCACAGACCACGAAAAACAACAGCCAGCCTCCGAGAGAATGATAATCCTTGCCGGCGTGAGGGCTTTTTGCAGGCTCCGACTGAGAAGCCGGCGAAGAAGTCTGCTCCGTTTCCAAATTCTCATTTGCGTTCAAATCTTCTTCGTCAAATACCGGATTTCCGCAGCTCGTGCAGAATTTCGATTCAGGTGAAAGCGGTTGGCCGCATTGCGAGCAAAATTTTTGAGCCATAATAGTTCTCCTTTCTTTTTAACTCTATATGATTTTTCATGACATCCACTTCTTTATATTATATATCATTCGATTTAAACCGTCACCACAATTTCCTGATAAGCATTGTTCCGCGCGCTCGGGCGTACCTTGGGTGCACTACAGATAAAAGTGTGTTCCTGTGCACCCGGGGTTGCCGCCACAGGGAGTTTTGCGGGTGCACTACAGACAAAAGTGTGCTCCTGTGCACCCGGGATTGCCGCCGTTGGGTCCGCCGCGGGTGCACTACGGACAAAAGTGTGCTCCTGTGCACCCGGGATTGCCGCTGTTGGGGACGCTGCGGGTGCACTACGGATAAAAGTGTGCTCCTGTGCACCCGGGGTTGCCGCCGTTGGGTCCGCCGCGGG
>DFFO01000055.1:0-3694 GCA_002369255.1 Lachnospiraceae bacterium UBA3774 | reverse complement strand
GTTGGGTCCGCCGCGGGTGCACTACGGACAAAAGTGTGCTCCTGTGCACCCGGTTTTGCCGCCGTAAGCGTGGAAAACTTGCCGCCGCGGCCCGGTTGCATTATCCAAATGGACTTTTAAACCTCTTTGTGCTATTATCATTTAATAAAACCCGGAGGGCGTTTTTATGAGCAGAAATCTGACAATGATGACAGACCTGTATGAACTTACGATGATGCAGGGCTATTTTAAACAGAAGAAAAACAACATGGTCGTTTTCGACGCTTTTTACCGTTCAAATCCGAGCGGAGGCGGTTATGCGATCTGCGCGGGGCTTGAACAACTGATAGAATATGTAAAAAGCCTTCATTTTGATTATGAGGATATAGAATATCTCCGGTCACTGAAAATATTTGACGAGGACTTTCTGGAATATCTTCAGGGGTTCCATTTTACAGGCAGCATCTACGCGATTCCTGAAGGAAGCGTGATCTTTCCTTATGAGCCGCTCGTAAAGGTCGTAGCTCCGATCATCGAGTCCCAACTCGTCGAAACCGCGATGCTTAATATCATAAATCATCAGAGCCTTATCGCCACAAAGGCGGCGAGAGTTTGTTACGCGGCGCAGGGCGGCGGAATCATGGAATTCGGACTTCGCAGGGCTCAGGGCCCGGATGCCGGCATTTACGGTGCAAGAGCCGCAGTTATCGGCGGCTGCGTCGGCACGAGCAACGTGCTAACCGGTCAGATGTTTGACGTGCCAGTAATGGGAACACACGCACACAGCTGGATAATGAGTTTCCCCGACGAGCTTACGGCTTTCCGCGCTTATGCAAAATATTATCCGCACGCCTGCACGCTGCTTGTAGATACATATGATACTCTCCGCTCCGGCATACCAAACGCCATAAAGGTATTCCAGGAAATGAAGGACGCCGGGATAAACGGGCGCATCGGAATCAGACTCGACAGCGGCGACCTTGCTTATCTGTCAAAGAAAGCCCGTCAGATGCTTGATGAAGCGGGCTTTACAAATGCAAAGATCACCGCGTCATGCGATCTTGACGAAAACATCATCGCCAGCTTAAAAAGGCAGGGTTGCATGATAGATTCCTGGGGCGTCGGGACCAACCTTATAACCTCAAAAGACTGCCCTGCATTTGGCGGAGTTTATAAGCTGGCCGCGATCCAGAATGACGACGGGGTATGGGAAGCAAAAATAAAAGTTTCCGAGAATCCGGAAAAAATAACCAATCCGGGCAACAAAACAGTTTACCGGCTTTATTCAAAAGACAGCGGGAAAATCCTCGCAGACCTTATTTCTCTTGCGGATGAAAAAATAGATGAAACTAAAGATCTGACGATCTTCGATCCTTTGTACACCTGGAAAAAATCACTTCTTGAAGCCGGGAGTTATACCGTAAGAGAAATGCTTGTGCCCATATTTGAAAACGGAAAATGCGTTTACGTCAATCCGTCTTTAAAGGAAATCGCAGATTTTTGTCAGGAAGAGCTTTCAACCTTGTGGGATGAGACAAAACGTCTCGTAAACCCGCATAAAGTCTACGTTGACCTTTCAGACAAGCTTTATCATCTAAAACAAGATCTTCTGGGAAGCATCCGGTGAGGCCGTTTATGATAATACTGCATATTTTGAGATCAATACTGATCTATATTGTTGTTTTCTTCGGATTTATTCTTATTTCACTGGTACTTTTGCCTTTGCTTTGGATAATCGGGCTCTTTTCAAAAGACGCACGCGAGCGCACCGCAAGATGTTTTTCCGATGCGGCGCTTTCGTTCCTTCGAATAATGACCGGCTCGAAGTCAATCGTCATAGGTGCCGAAAACGTGCCCGACGAAGCGGTGCTTTTCGTGGCAAATCACCGCGGCTATTTTGATATCGTGTCAATATATCCGTTTTTTCACGGGCGCAGACTCGGTTTTGTAGGAAAAAAAGAGTTTACGGCGTTTTTGCCGTTCAGACTTTGGATGGAATGGATCGGCTGCATTTTTATCGACAGAGATAATCCTAGAGAAGGCCTCAAAGCCATAAACGCAGCGGCCGAGGATATACAAAACGGCAAATCAATCTGGATCTATCCGGAAGGAACGCGCGGCCATGAAGAAGACAATCTCCCTTTCCACGCAGGGAGCTTTCGTATAGCAGAAAAAGCCGGCTGCAAGATAGTGCCGGCGGCGCAATGCCATGCGGACGACGTTTTTGAAAAACATATCCCGCTGATAAAGCCTGCAAAAATCATTACCGTTTTCGGCAAGCCTTATTCTACCGAAGGTCTGGACAGACAGGAACTCAGGGAGCTATATAAAACCGCCGAAGAAGAATGCCGGCGGCTGTACAATGAATATAAATAATTTTTGTCAAAACGAGTATAAAAAAAGATGAGCGATTTAATGCTCATCTTTTTCTTCTGTAAAACAAGCTGACAAGCGCCCCTCCTATAAGGCCGAAAACATGGGCATATTGATCGACTTCCGGATTTTCCGCGCCGCTGTAAATAATCAGCGCCGCCGCTATGACAGGCCTTATAAATTCCAGCCAGCTCCTCCTCTCACTGTCCAGGATCATTCTGACGACCCAAAAACCGACAAGCCCGCAAATTGCTCCCGAAGCACCCGCCGCGACAAAATCGGTTCCCTGATAATGATACAGGAACATAGCCGCCGCGCCACCCGCTATACCGGAAAAAGCATAGCTTACAGCAAAAGCCGTCTTGCCGTATTCCGACTCCAGCGAAGAACCGACCGCATACAACGAGAACATATTGAATGCAAGGTGAGTAATGTCGAAATGCAAGAAGCACGAAGCGATAAGCCGCCACCATTGCCCGCCGTTTACCACGTCGTCATAATATACGGCTCCGTATTTATAAAGCATGTCTGTTTCCGTTCCGACGGTAAAATTCATAATAAAAAAAACAACCGCGTTTATGATTACCAAAGCAACCGTCAGATACGGAATTTTTCTGTTTGTCATTTTTCCTCCCGACTATAAAAACGGATATTACCGGAAGATAATATCCGTTTTTTAAGGAATACAGATCAAGGTCCGGAAAATTATGATTTCCAGAGACTGTGAAGATTGCAGTATGCGTATGCCGCGATGACCTCATCTCCCTCGCAAAGTGCGAAGCAAGCCTTCGGCTCCATGCCGGGAGTCAGCGCTTTTCTCTGATTTCCCTGTTTTGTCGAAATGGCGATCCATTCGATAAAATGTTCTTCGGCCATGGGATGCGCCACTGAGCCGACAGAAACCTCGACCGTATTTCCCTCAGTCCTGATTACGGGAACGTGTTTTTCAACCGCAGCGTCCGTAGTACCGGGAATGATCTCCTCCATGGGCTTTCCGCAGCACATTACGGGGCATGCTTCTTTTTTTACGATTGCGACTATCTGTCCGCAGGTAGCGCAGCGATAAAATTTCATTTCCATAATGATCTCCTTCTTTTAAAGAACTAATTAACTACTGTCTTTTAATATAACATACCGCAGTCTTTTTTTCTATGAGAAAAACTATTCCGCTATTTTTCATTATTGTAAGATATTTATTTAAAACGTCATTACTGTCTCAATTCAGCAGCAAAAACCGGCTTAAAAAAATAAATCAAAAGCCTTGTTTTTGGCCTTTATTCATGGTAGTATATTGACTCGACGGGCACTTGGCTCAGCTGGGAGAGCACTTCCTTGACGTGGA